>JAZDHA010000021.1:0-3784 GCA_043806295.1 bacterium
ATGATTCGACAGATTCGTGGAAAGGTGGTTTCGATAGGAGTTGCGAGCGCCGTTATTGAAGTCGCTGGCATCGGTCTTGAAGTGCATATGAGCGCGCCGCAAGCGCTTTCTGTAGGCAAAGATGCCTGTCTTTCAACACATCTGACTATCAAACAAGACGGTATGGATCTCTACGGCTTCCCTACTGCTGACGATCGAGATTTTTTTGAGCTCGTTCTTTCGGTTTCGGGCATCGGGCCGAAAACAGCGCTTTCGATTTTGCGCCGAGCGCCACGCGAGGCGCTTGAAGGTGCAATCGGAAAACGCGATCTAGCTTATCTAACAAAAGTTGTGGGGCTCGGCAAGAAAAGTGCGGAAAAGACGCTTGTTGAACTTTCTGAAAAAGTCGGGCCACGCTCGCACGATTCTACAGATGGAGAGGTCTTTGACACGCTCGTCGCACTTGGCTATACAGAACGCGAGGCGCGCAAAGCGCTGCAAGCGATCCCTGATAATGCAGTTGGTAAAGATGTGCGATTAAAAGCAGCACTTTCTGCTCACTCATGAGGCACTTGCGACGAACACTTCTCGCTCCATACCATTATGCATTGGCTGTGTTCTCTACACTGTGGTATGGATTTCCTGCAAAAAAAATGGTTGTTATTGGCGTTACTGGCACTAAGGGCAAATCATCGGTTACAGAAATGCTTTATGCGATTCTCACTGCTGCAGGATACGAAACTGCCCTCGCTAGTACTATTCGGTTCGCAATCGGAAAGGAAACACGACCGAATCTCTTCAAGATGACATTGCCCGGCCGCGGGTTTATACAAAAATTTCTTGCCGAAGCACTCTCTGAGAAATGTACTCATGCGATTATAGAGATTACGAGCGAAGCCGCACTACAATATCGTCATCTTGGTCTCAATCTTGATGCTCTTGTTTTCACGAATCTACAGAAGGAACATATTGAGTCGCATGGTTCAATGGAAAAATATTTTCGCGCGAAATTCGCCATCGGCAAATCACTTGTTCATTCGTCAAAGCGGCCACGAATTATTATCGCAAATGCAGACGATGCTTATGGTGACAAATTTCTAGCGCTACCAGTTGAGAAACGAATTTCATTTTCTTTTGTTGATGCAAAGGATATTGAAGTTAGTGAGGAACGAGTTTCATTTTTATATGGCGGCGTTCATTTTGTAATTCCGCAACCGGGAAACTTTAGTGTAATGAATGCTCTCGCTTCTATAAAGACCGCTGAAACTCTCGGTGTGCCGCTTTCGACTTGTGCAGAGGCGCTTAAAGGCCTCTCGCGCATCGGCGGCCGTGCGGAACGAATTGATGTGGGACAAAACTTTCTCGCTATTGTTGATTACGCACATACGCCGGACTCGTTGAAAGCGCTGTATGAGGCATTTCGACCCATTCGGCAGACCTCAGGGTCAATTTCCAAGAGGAAATTGATTTGCGTGCTGGGCAATACTGGCGGCGGACGCGACACATGGAAGCGACCTGAGATGGGTCGTATTGCGGATGAACAGTGTGAAAAAGTTATACTCACGAACGAAGATCCTTATGACGAAGACCCAGAAAAAATTGTAAAAGAGATGGCGATTGGTATGGCGCGCGAGCCAGAGATTATTATGGATCGTCGCGAGGCAATCCGCGCCGCGCTTCGTGCGGCGCGCCCAGGCGACGCCGTCCTTATCACCGGCAAAGGCACTGATCCGTTTATTATGAGTGCACATGGCGCCAAAATTCCTTGGGATGACGCCACTGTTGTTCGTGAAGAGTTACAGAAGTTTCTAGCCACTGGGGTTTAGCCAATAGGAAAACTCCCTATACCCCAATGGCTAATGGCTGTATTATCTCCTTATGGAGCATGACGCTTGGTTTTTTATCGGCATATTTGTTTTTATATTCGTTATTTGGATTGCTGTAGGCGGTCCTACACATTCGATTTCCTTTACTGGCCCGACACTTCAACAACCATCGCCACTTGGCGGAGGAAATTATCTTCAACTACCACGGGCCCCATTTCTTGTAGGCAGTTCAAATGTTTCTTTGCCCGGATCATCAAGTGGTGGAAATATTTCAAATGATTCCGAATCTGAAACGACAGTTCCATCTTTAATTGGTGGAAGTGTTTTTGGATCTCCTTCAATTTATCGCAATATGGTTTCTCTAAATCAGTATGTATCGGGAGCTGGGTCAGCAAATCCTGAAAATGAATATATTGAAATAACCATTTCGCAAAACGCGGGCATGCCAGTCGATCTGTCCGGTTGGATGCTATTAAGCGAAGCAACAGGCAAAGCCGCTGTAATACCAAAAGGCACTGAAGTTCCAACTTCGGGCATTGTAAATGCATCGCAAGATATTGTTCTAGCATCCGGCACTCGTGCAATGCTTATTTCAGGACATTCACCAATTGGTGCCTCTTTTCGAGAAAATAAATGTATCGGTTATTTCAGTACTTTTCAGCATTTTTCTCCTTCTTTGCCGCAAAATTGTCCGGTGCCGTCTGACGAACTTATTTCTTTCTACGGTACTGGCTACATACGCGATGCCGTATGTATTGAGTATGTAAAAACTCTTCCTCGCTGTCAGATTGCGATTACTCCTCCAGTTGGATCAACAAGTGCGTGTAAAAACTTCTTGGTAAAATATATGAATTACAACGGTTGCGTTGAAGCACATCGAAATGACGCCGATTTTAATGGCAATTCTTGGCGTATCTATCTCGGTAAAACGAACCCGATGTGGCGTTCAAAGAATGAACTGATAAAGCTCCTTGATGCAAATGGTAAAACGGTAGATGCGTTTAGCTACTAGAGAATTCAGGTTGAAGGTGTAAGGTGTAAGTGGTAAGAATACAAGACATGCGCCCATAGCTCAGTTGGTAGAGCAGCTCCCTTTTAAGGAGAAGGTCCCAGGTCCGAGCCCTGGTGGGCGCACAAAAAATAAATAGCGCATACAGATTTTCTCTGCATACGCTATTCGTCCTAATCATCCGGTTTCTTAACTTCTTTTAAAGAGTGGCAATCTCACCTCGAAGTTTTATTCCTTCCGACTTGACTTCGCCATCAATCCACTGCCTCAAAGAGGCATTTTTCGGTAATTTATACACAATCACCGCCTGTGTGTACTCATAGTAGGAAAGCAAGTAACGGACGAGGTCGGCTTTTTCTCCAAGTCGTTGCGCTACAGCTCCAACCGAAGAATCACGGAGGACTGTGCCGGAAATCTTCTCAACTTTCTTGATAACCGGCCCGAAGAAGAAAAATTTCTTTCTTAATTTTTTAATCTCGTCAGTTACTTCCTCCCCTTCCTCGTTGAGGAGAATGATTCTCTCGCAAGTTATTCCGAATATCTTACCGGAAGTGGTGCCTTCGAGAGAATAGTTGAGAATTGCTGATTCCACTCCCGACACATAGACCTGAACGATTGGTTCTTCCACATGTTTTCTAATCCATGGAAACTCTTCTAGGAACGCGCGAATTTTAGTCGGCGGCATTGGATCAGGATCCATTACAATACCAGTACCCTTTTGTTGCTTGATGTAAAGATCTCTTTGTGTCAACATCTTGACCTCCTTATGGCGTCACGCCAATTTTTTGAATAATAAGCATCACGCTCACTATCCATGCTAGAAATTCTCATCTCTAGCTCTGATTTAATGATAGCATACAAAACAACCTTCTGTCAAGGGCTTGTCTTCCAGCCAATTTTAGATAGAAAGTGCGAAGCGTTCAAGAGAAAGAGACAAATCAAGACCGCTACGACGGGAGGATTGGAGGAG
>JAZDHA010000022.1:0-3016 GCA_043806295.1 bacterium
TTCTGTTTCCACTTTTTTTCTTGTCGAACAATCTTTGTAATATCAGAGGGATTTGCGAGAAGCGCTTCTACAATGCGTTCGGTACGAATTGATTGAGAACCCTTCACTAGAATGACATCGCCTTCGCGGACGATATCGGGAAGCGCGAGAGCTGCGTCGTTGGAATTGCAAAATGCTAGAACTTCTACATTTTTTGATACATTGGTAAATGCGCGAGCGCGAATACCAACCGCGACTATCATGTCGGCCGAATCAGCGGCAATCGTAGCAATTCGTTCGTGCTCTTTTACAGAATAGCGACCAAGTTCCAACATATCTCCAAGAATTGCGATACGCCTACCAGCATATGGAAACGCTTTTAATGTTGCAAGTGCTTCTTCAACTGCCACTGGCGAAGAGTTGTATGAATCGTCAATTATCGTTGAATTATTTTTCCCAGATAGAAGACGGCCACGACCTGGCGGAGGTTCATAATCCTGAAGTGCTAAGAGTGCTTTGGAAAGTGATATGTTGAAAGCGTGCGCGGCCGCGATAGCGGCCGCGGCTGGCAGAAGTTGAGTCACACCAACCGAACCAGTTACTAAAAGTTTTTCTTGTTCTCCATTTATGTGAACGGTCGCTTGCATACCTATAACCTTTCCTTCTATTTCAGAAAAGCCAAAATGGCTGATGCGCACCGTTGCGTTTTGCGCAATTCCATATGAAATGATATGCGAAGAAATACTTGCCGCATTTTCAATAGCATATGAATCATCAGCTGGAATAATAAGTGAAGTATTAGCACGAAGTGCATATGCTGGTGAAAATTCTTCTTCCCGTACTGCTTCCGGTGATGAATACGCTTCAACATGAACCGGAATATTTGGTAACCGTGTTACGACAACTACATCAGGAGTTACGAAACGCAATATTCTGGAAATGTCGCATGGTCGATCTGCGCCTATTTCAAGTACAAGCATATTTGGATAATGATTTGGCAAGACAAGAAGCGCTAATATATTTTTCATGACTCTGAACCATGCAAAAGGATTTCCCCATGGATTCTCTACTCCAAAAATAGTAAAAGGTACTCCAAACTCACTATTAAAACTTTTTTCGCTTTTACGAATATAGAAATGCCTCGCGAGTACTTCTGCAATTGCATCCTTCGTGGATGTTTTCCCGACAGATCCAGTAACCATTACAATACGCGGTCGATATCGGTGTATTATAATTCGCGCAAAAAACCCTAATTTAAAAGCGATAATTGATTTTAGAATGTTTTTCATTGTTAATTGGGCTGGTTCAATGCTTTGGTAAAATCTGCATCGGGACGGTCAGGCGGTACCGCATAATAATCAATGAGAAAGTGAACGAGGTCAAGGAAGGTCGAATTGAGCGTTTCGGACGCGTAAGTCACATTTCGTGGGTCATTTGTATACAAAAGAATGATAAATCGAGGATTGTAAGACGGGAAAAAACCGACAAATGAATGAAAATAGCGGTCTTCATAATAACCGCCTTCTGGTTTTGTAAGCTGAGCTGTGCCGGTCTTAGCCGCAACTGACATAGTAGGGATTTTTGCCTTTCCTCCTTCCAGTTTTTCATCAACTACTGCGTTCATCATATGAGTTGTTTGAAGCACTGCATCCGCTGAAAAGACGGGAATTTTTTGACTCCAGTCAAGTTTTCTCTCAATACCTGAATCGAAACGAATTGCACTCACAAGATGTGGTTGTACCATAACTCCACCATTGGCGATTGCACCCAAGGCGCGGATCATCTGAATCGGCGTTACAGCTATACCCTGACCAAAGGCGGCAGTGTCATAACCGATTTGTTGTGGCTTCGTAAGATTGCTCAATAATGCTCTGCTCTCACTAGGTAGATCAATGTCTGTCTTCTGATTGAAAAGTTTCATAAAATATTCGCGAAAATTGTCTTGTCCTAGTTGTGTTGCTATCCATGCGGCACCAACATTTAACGATTGCAAAATAATTTGCTTCATTGAAATGACCCCTCGCGGCTTTAGGTCCCAATTACAAATGCTCGATTTATTTACCGTTATGCAACCAGTGTCGTCATAAGTTGATTCAGGAGTTATCACTCCAGAATCAAGTGCGGCCGCCATTGTAATCGGCTTCATAATAGAACCAAATTCATGTACATGTTCAACAAGAGGATTTCCTAGTACTGTAGAATCAACATTCTGTAAAGCGTTTCCGTCGTACGACGGATACTGAGCAAGAGCGAGTATTTCTCCCGTAGCTGGATTCATAATGATTCCGCCTGACTCTTTACTCAAATACAATCCGTTTATTTTCGCAATGTCATCTTCAAGACGCGTTTGGACATCTGGTTCAATAGTTGTAACTATATCGCCTTCTCGTGCATCTTTTGCAGAAACAAGCAGGTTTCCTACATTTGAAAAGATTTCTGCAAAAAAGTTCTTGTACAAAGAATCACCGGAACGAAAGAGAGTGTCATCGTATGATGCTTCAAGACCGGTTTGTCCAGCGAGTACAGTACCAGAGCCGTATGATACGATGCCGATTGATTGTGCGGAAAGAGTTGATCCAGGATAATATCTCCATCGTTCTCGTAGTACTTGGATTCCTGGAATATGCATATCTGAAAGTATTTGCCCAGCAGAGTCCGGTATTCGGTGAGCGACCTCAATATAGACCTGGTTTTTCTTTGCAGCTACAGCAAGAAATGCGTCATGATCAAGCGATGAGGAAGCAACGGAAGTTATAGCGGAGTAAGCATTTTCCGGATCAACGAGCGTTTGTGGATTTATTGCGACAAGAAATCCAATTTTTAATGTCGCGGCAGAAATAAGCGTCCCGTCTTTGCTGGTAAAATAAATGGAACCACGATCAAAAAGACCGCTTCCGCCGGAAGCGAACTGGCGATCGGCCTTTTGAGAGTAATCTTGTTCATGAACAATTTGAACGAAATAGAGACGAACGATAATTAGTAACGCTACACAAACAACACAAGCGAGAATAAAACGAATACGGATGCGAAACTGTGC
>JAZDHA010000023.1:0-3767 GCA_043806295.1 bacterium
GTACTATAGCATACCTATGCTAAATAAGCAAGGTACAACACCTATTCATAGAGGAAGTGAGCAAGGGGAGTCCTTGCTCAAGGACATAAGACATAAACAACAAACCCGCTTCGTACAAACAGCGTGTTTGCTGTATTTCTGAAGCGGGCTACTTATTGGTCCTCTATGAATTTGGACAAATCTTCTCCGAGATGGCGTAGTCGAAGTAATTCATTTCGACTCCAATGTTCATTGCATGACTGAGGGCGGAGGTATACAACAAGATCTCCGCCAACGATTTGTGGGCTTAGAACCCAAGTATCGGCTATTTTCGGTAGCTTGCCATCTTTCCCTTGTTTCAAGTTGAAATGGCCGACTTTCGTAAACAACGCGATCAATTTCTGTGAGCTTGTTTTGTTAGCCAAAATTGCAACCCAAGGCAATGGCTCAAGTGCGAAAGTGTGTCCAGCACAAGAGCAGGTTGTTACATATCCGTGATTCCAAAGAACTTGAACTAACGATCTTATTCCGGACTCAACAACATCAAAACCACTACAATTTAAGTCAATCTCAGGTACTTTTCCTATCACTTCGCGCCGCTCTTCTTCATTGAATTTCTTTTTTGACATTAAATTACCTCCCCATCAATTTTTTTGATTCTGATTCTTTATTATCACATAATTTAAACATTGTCCACATATGAGCAAGGGGAGTCCTTGCTCAAATATGATATTCTGGATGCATGCAGCGCAAAGTGGATTTTGTGGAATCGGAATACTATCACTTATATAATCGCGGCGTTGATAAGAGAAAAATTTTTATATCCACATCGGATTATCGACGGTTTACAGCTCTTTTGTACCTTGCGAATAGCGATGAAGATGTGCGCATAGGAAATTTATTTCGAGGCGCCTCATATCAAAACATATTTAAAAAGAGTAGAGGAAATCAACTTGTATCGATTGGTGCCTATTGCCTCATGCCGAATCATTTTCATATACTGGCTACGCCGCTATGTGAGAATGGTCTATCGAGATTTATGCTTAAGTTGCTAACCGGGTATTCAATGTATTTTAATATTAAGAATGATCGTAACGGTACTCTCTTTCAAGGTCCTTTCAAAAGTGAACATGCGGACGACGATGTGCATCTAAAATATCTTTTCTCATATATCCACCTAAATCCAGCCAAATTGAAAGATCCTCATTGGAAGGAGGACATATGTTCAGGACAGCAATCAACATTACGGTCTTTTGTTGGAGAATATCCTTATAGTAGTCTTAAGGAATATATAGATCGAGAACATATCATTACAAATCCAGACATGTTCCCAGACTATTTTACGGGGGAGAAAGAATTGTCAACTCACATTACCGATTGGTTAAAACCGCCAGAATGAGCAAGGGGAGTCCTTGCTCAGGGAAGAATGGCGTCCACAACTGCCTTCACATCAGCGCCATCGGCTTTACCTTTAAGTTCTTTCATCAATGCACCAGTAAACTTGCCGGCGTCGGCTTTACTGGTGATGCCCAACTCGGCCATTTTTACTTTTGCGATCTTCTCAATTTCTTCTCGGCTCATTTGTGTAGGTAAATATGTCTCTATGATTGCAAGTTCGGCTTTTTCCGGTTCGACTAGGTCATTGCGAGACGCCTTTTCAAATTGCTCAATGGAATCCTTGCGTTGATTTACTGCGCGTTTCAATACGACAGTAGCTTCCTCATCGGTAAGAAATTCATCGGGTTTGCGCTTTTTAGCGACGACTTCATTGGTCATCGCTGTAACAAGAGATCGTAGAGTTCGCAATCTCACTTCATCATGCGCCCGCAAGGCCTCAGGAATTGATTGCTTCAGCGTTTCGTGGATTGTCATAGGTTAGAGTATACTATAAACATGAGTATCGTCACGATTGGTGTCGGGATTATCGTTCTTCTTATTGCCGTTATTTTGTGGCTCGCATTCGGTCGCCAGACGAAGCAGGAAGACAGCAATGGCATGGTATTGCTCCAACAGCAGATGCAAGAGCTAGCGCGGACGCTTGACGCACGCGTATCTGAATCGTCTAAAGCGATGCAAGAGAATGCTCATCGTCAATTCACGGAGTCATCACGGCTTATTAAAGAGATAACGCAGGAAGTGACTTCAGTAAAAGAAATTGGTCGACAGACCCAAGGATTCGCCGAACAACTGCAAAATCTGCAAGATATTCTCAAGAACCCAAAACAGCGCGGTGTTCTTGGCGAGTATTATCTGGAAACCGTTCTGAAAAATGTGCTTCCACCCGGAAGTTATGAGATGCAATACAAGTTAGGGCTAGATGACGATGATAAAGAACTAATTCCCGACGCGGTTGTTTTTGTTAAGAAGAAGATAATTCCAATAGATTCAAAATTCTCACTTGAGAACTACAATCGTTTGGTTGAGGAACGCGATCCAATTGAAAAAGATCGTTTAGAAAAGGCATTTGTGAATGACCTCAAGAATCGTATTGTCGAAACCTCAAAATACATCAGGCCAGAAAAAGGAACAATGGATTTTGCTTTTATGTTTATTCCTCATGAAGCAATTTACTATGACTTGCTTACCAATAGGGTTGGGTTGTCTAAGAGTAATGAAGAGGAGGAGGCAAACTTAATTCAACGAGCGGCTGGTAAATATAAAGTTCTGATTGTTTCCCCAACATCTTTTCTCGCGTATCTACAGACCGTTTTACAGGGATTAAAAGGCATGGAGATAGAAGAACGAGCCGTTGATATTCAAAAGAGAGTAGGGGAATTGATTAAACACATTGAGACGGTAAATTCTTTCTATTTGAAATTAGGGGGAGCATTAGGGACAGTCGTTTCCCATTACAATTCCGGTCATAAAGAACTCGCCAAAATCGACAAGGATGTATATCGAATTACTGGAGAAAGAGCAGGCATCGAACCCGAACTTCTTGATAAGCCAATGACCTCTGAAGAATAAAGAAAATAATACAAGCTTGTTGACGGATAATGTAATTACAGTAAGATACATTTGGTTGTACATTGTTTAATTTAATGGAGGTGATCATGCCGCATCGTCATGGAGAAAAGTTCAGAGGTCCACACACAACTTGTACTGACTTCGCCGCAGAAGTTGCGGATGTTGCAGTACGGATAGAGGAAGTCACCGGTGTTTCTCCAGGTATTATAAAAAGGGGAAACGGTAGACGGAAGGTCCAGATTGAGGATTCTTCAGGCGGACTACTCTTGACCGTGCATCAATTGCGTTCGATGCAAGAATTGCGGATATTTGGCATAAATATACCGGCAATAAAATTTGAACTTGCACGAACGCTACGGAATCAAAAAATCGCGATTTCTTTCAAACACTAATTAAGGCGCCGTCGGAGTAATCTCCGACGGCGCCGCTTCATTTGCTTTTTTTTGCCTTACATGCTAAATTCAAAGTACATGGAAGTGGCCGTAATCAAGACCGGCGGGAAGCAGTATGTCGTCTCCAAGGGCGACACTATTGCTATAGAAAAACTCTCGGGGGATTTGAAGACAGGTGACACAGTTGTTTTTAACGAGATACTCCTCGTAGACAACGGCTCGGACACGACCATCGGGGCTCCTTTCATAAAGGGAGCCGAGGTCAAAGGCACCGTTGTTCTCGCCGGGAAGGCAAAGAAAATTGAGGTGGTGAAGTATAAACCGAAGAGTCGCTACTACAAGCGCCGCGGACACCGCCAGCCAGTCCTCAAAGTGAAAATCGACAGTATTAGCTAATTATATATACATGCAAATAGGGCGTTGGAATCA
>JAZDHA010000024.1:0-28126 GCA_043806295.1 bacterium
CGCGGCCGCGCTATGGGTCTAGCCGATTCACCGCTTGTTTTCGGGCTGGCGCTTCTAACAGGGGACTCTGCTTTTCCCGGATTCATTTTTTCATTCTGGATTGGTGCGGTTATCGGCATATTGCTGTTGGCGCGTAGGCCTCGAGGAACTAGAATGGGAGTTGAGGTACCGTTCGCGCCATTTCTCGCCGCCGGTTTCCTCCTTGCTTACTTTACCCAATGGAATCCTTTCGCATTCATCGCGGCCTTTCTTTGAGATCGCCTGTGGTGAGCCCGTCGAATCCATCGAAGGGCTTTTCTCTGATTGAACTTTTGGTCGTTTTGGCGATTATTGGCGTCATTATGACAATCGTACTTTCCAGCCAGAGTTCATTCAACAAAACGCTTACTCTAACGAATACAGCGTATGATATCGCGCTTACACTGCGAAATGCCGAAAGTTATGGTCTTGGAAGTCGTGCGGCAGGTAGTGCGGTGAGTGGCTGTGCGGCGAACGCAGGATATGGCGTCCACTTCCAAACCGGGGGTTCTTTCATACTCTTTGCTGATACATCGCCAATTTCATCTTGTGCGACTCCAGACCTCAAGCCGGGTAATAATATCTACACCAGTGGTTCCGATTTCCTTGCACAAACCTACACGCTTGGAAACGGCATAACGATAAAAGATTTTTGTGTATTGTCGAATAGCGGTTGGTCATGTGATTATGACTCGCTCGACATTGTGTTTTCGCGTCCAAATCCTGATGCTCACATAAGTGCAGACAATATTTACAATTCTTCTTATACGAAGGCCTGCATTGCAATTACTTCACCGCAAGGCGGCGAAAAATATGTATCTGTTTCAGCATCGGGACAAATAATAGCAAATGCTACTTCATGCCCATGATCATGAAAATCCTAAATCCTAAATCCGAAGTACGAAACAGAGGTTACACTCTGATAGAACTTATTGTCGCAATCGGACTTTTTGCGATTGTTATGACGCTCGTTTCAGGTGCGTATATTATTATGATTGGCATTACAAGACAGACGCAAGGTATGGCGACTGGCATTGATAATCTTTCTTTTGCTCTTGAGACAATGACACGCACGATTCGCACAAGCACGAATTATTCTTGTAACAGAGGAAAAGATTGTTCGCGCGGCACAAGTTTTTCCGTGAAAAATACAAGCGGAAAAACGATAGAGTATTCGCTTTCAAATGGAGTCATTATGCAAGATAATGTTCCAATTACCGATCCATCGGTTACCATTTCTTCACTTTTATTTTATGCTTCTGGCACTACATCTGGTGATAACAATCAGCCGCATGTAACAATCATTGTTTCCGGAACCGTCTCATACGGTCCGAACAAAACACAACCATTTACTGTCGAGACAGGTGCAACTATGCGCGGCACTGACCTATGAAAAACCCAGAGATAAGATGTAAGATGCAAGGTTCAAGTCGGGCTTTTACGCTTATCGAAGCATTGGTTGCGGTTACCATTCTTACTGTCGCTATTGCCGGGCCGTTATTCAGTGCTGGTCGCGCCATCATCGCCGCAGGAGTCGCTCGTGATCAACTAACGGCTTCATACCTTGCACAGGAAGGCATCGAGTATATTCGTATGTTGCGCGACAACAATTATCTTTCTGCATATCAAGGAAATTCCTCTACTGCATCAAGTGTTGGGTGGACTAGTTTTCTCGCATCTGTTAATCAATGCAATGCAACGGCAAATCCGACAGTATCCTGTACTTTAGATCCAGTGAATAATGCTTTACCGCTTACGGTCTTTTCTGGTAATGCACCGTTGCATCTTACAAACTGTGTCAACGGTCCTAGTGGACTTTCTTGCACGCCGCCAAGTATTTATACACAGCAAAATATATCAGGAAGCATACAAACATCTTTCACTCGTACATTACAAATAATTGATACATTGAGTACAAATGATAAAAAAATTGTCTCAAAGGTCTCGTGGAGTTTCCACGGGATTCCATATTCGGTAACTATTACCGATCACCTAACACCATGGCAATGATTAACCCAGATGTAAGTTATAAGGTTCAAGGTGTAAGAAAAATTCACCTTGCACCTTGCACCTTGCACCTTAAACCTTCTCGTGGGTTTGCACTTCTCATTGCCGTTATTTTTATGTCGGTGATGCTGACATTAGGTCTAGCTCTCGGTTCAATCGGCTACAAACAGCAAACATTAGCTTCTTCTGCCATTGCATCGCAGTATGCATTTTATGCGGCGGATGCCGCAATGGAGTGCGCACTTTTTGCTGATCAACAACAGAATCTTTTTACT
Source organism: bacterium (assembly GCA_043806295.1). Lineage (GTDB taxonomy): Bacteria > Patescibacteriota > Minisyncoccia > Phycocordibacterales > Phycocordibacteraceae > C7867-001. The sequence goes on from JAZDHA010000024.1 coordinate 2,301, forward strand.
TATCAACCTAGTCCAGCGGCAGCACCATTGCTCTCCTGTGGCGATGCTACTATCGCGACTGGATATCCGATCATGTCGCGCTCCCCAAGTCAGTGGATTATTACCACGCGTCTATCGTACAATGTAGATAACCACTGTGCAGATGTTACGGTTTATAAGCCGGTCGCTGGAACAACATACATCTTCTCTCAGGGCTATGATGTCGCATGTAGTTCTATCGGTACAAATACCCGATATGCGTCGCGTGGCATAAGCAGTCACTATTGATATAGTAAGGGGCATATGGCTCCCAATAAGATAAAAGAACGCGCGATAAAGCTTCGCGAATTGCTTGCTCATCACGCTCACCAGTACTACTCATTGGACGCGCCGGAGATTTCGGACAGTGCGTATGATGCTTTGCATCGCGAATTGCACGATCTGGAAGAACAATATCCGGAACTATTGCATCCCGACTCGGTTACTCAACGCATTGTTGGCGAAGCATTGCCGTTTTTGAAAAAAGTGCGGCATACTGTTCCGCAATGGTCATTCAACGATGCTTTTTCTGAAGAAGAAGTGAGAGCGTTTGATGAACGTGTACGCAAGGTCTTGCGTGGACATCCGATGTCCTTGGGACATCGGATGTCCACGCTCTCATACGATTGTGAACTTAAAATAGACGGACTTAAAGTCGTTTTCTCCTATGAAAAAGGTGAACTGGTGCTCGCGGCGACGCGTGGAGATGGCGTTACAGGCGAAGATGTAACGCATAATGTTCGTACAATTTCAGAAATACCGGAACAACTTACTCGCCCAATTAATTTAATTGCGGAAGGCGAAGTATATCTCACCCGTTCCGGGTTTTTGAAATTGAATGCTACTCGTCGAGACAATGGAGAGCCAGAATTTGCGAATCCTCGTAACGCCGCCGCTGGTTCCATTCGCCAACTTGATCCAAAGATTGCTGCTGAACGACCGCTTGGTGCATTTATCTATGACATTGCTCAAACTTCAGAAGCATTTCCAAAGACACAGAGCGAAGAACTTTCCTATCTAGCAGAACTAGGGTTACCGGTTAATCCGGAACGACAACGAGCCGATTCTCTTGAAGAAATTTTTTCATATTGGCAAAAGTGGCAGGGAAGTCCTTCGCTTCGCTCTGGATCTCCGACGCCGCGAGAGAGTGTTGACTATCAAATTGATGGCATAGTGATAAAAGTTGAATTGCATACGGTACAGGAAATGCTCGGTTACACTGGGAAAGCACCGCGTTTTGCTATTGCATACAAATTTCCATCAGAACAAGTTGAGACGATTCTTGAAGACATTTCGTTGCAGGTTGGTCGCACTGGACGACTTACACCAGTTGCGCATTTACGCCCTGTAATTGTTGCCGGCACAACTGTCGCGCGCGCAACACTGCACAACGAGGACTTTATAAGAGAAAAAGATATTCGTATTGGAGACACTGTTATTCTGCAGAAAGCCGGCGATGTAATCCCAGAAATTGTTTCAGTCATCAAAGAATTACGACCGAATAGAGCGAAGTTATGGCAATTTCCGACACATTCGCCGCTTTGTGGCGGTGATTGTGTCATAGAACGAATACCAGGCGAAGCGGCTCATCGTTGTAAAGTGGCTGGTTCATTTGAACAACAAGTTCGCAGAATTATTCATTTCGCTGGGAAGAGTGCTTTTGATATAGATGGTATGGGGCGAGAGACCGTGAGAATCCTTATGGAACATAATTTGATTTCTGATTTTGACGATATCTTTTGCCTTACGAAAGAAGAATTACTTACTCTTCCGGGGTTTGAGGAGACAAAAGCTGAAAATCTCATCAAGGCAATTGCTGTAGCTAAAAAAGTTGAATTTGATCGTTTGCTAATCGGACTTGGAATTCCACATGTTGGCGGCGAGACAGCATTTCTACTTGCGACTCATTTTCGTACACACCTAATGCTACAGAAAGCAAATGAGGAGTCAATTTCAAAGATAGATGGCATTGGTCCGATTATTGGCCGGGCGGTCACCGAATGGTTCCAAGATAAAAATAATCAGGCGCTCATCGAGCGGCTCATGAAGCATCTGAAAGTAGCAAGGGTTACCCTTGCTACAACAGGGGTTTTGCAGGGACAGACGGTGGTGATCACCGGTACCTTACCGACCATTTCAAGAGAAGAGGCCGAAGCACGCGTGCGCAAAGCGGGAGGAAAAGCGGCTACATCTGTCTCAGCAAAAACATCTTTTGTTGTTGCAGGAGAGAATCCAGGCACTAAACTCACCAAAGCTGAGCAACTCGGCGTGCCGGTTATCGGTGAGGCCGAGTTCCTCAAGAAGTTTGGAGCGTGATAAAGTAAAGCAATGGCAACGACTGAAGAAGTGAAGAAGCTCGCGGGACTTGCGAGAATACGCGTTGAAGATGCGGAATTGGAGAAATTCACGAATGAATTTGACGCGATACTCGCATATGTCGAGACCATTTCTATGGTCGAGATGCCGCAAAACAAAGCGTTGCAGCGCGGACAAATAGGTGAAGAAAAACCATTTCTGCGCAATGTTATGAGAGAAGATAGTGAACCGCATACCGGAGGTGAATACACTGAAAAAATCGTAGAGCAATTTCCAGAAAGCAAAAATAATGCGCTTGTTGTAAAACAGATTATTTCGCATGAAAAAGCCGAATGAAATGACGATTGTAGAAGCCGCTAGCGCGCTCCGCCTGCCGGCCGGCAGGCAGGCGCGCATCACGGTTCGTGAGCTATGGGACGCATGCGCCACAATGGCACACTCTAAGAATCCAGAATTGAATGCATATTTGGAAATTTTTTCCGCCGAAGGCGGATCCGCCTTCGGCGGAGATGCGAATGACGCAATTGAATCAGCACAAAAAAGAATTGATGAAGGCGATTCTTCATTGCTTTGCGGAATCCCGCTAGCAATAAAAGATAATATTTTGATAGAAGGGAAAATCGCAAGCGCGGCATCAAAGATGCTTGAGAATTATCGCGCAACATATGACGCAACCGTTATACAAAAGTTAAAAAGTGCTGGGGCACTTTTCTTAGGCCGTACAAATATGGACGAGTTTGCATTGGGCGGTTCTACAGAAAATTCCGCATTTGGCGTCACAAAGAATCCGCATGATCCCACACGCGTTTCTGGCGGAACATCAGGCGGTTCCGCTGCTGTTGTTGCCGCTAATATGGCGATTGCCGCTCTTGGTACTGATACCGGCGGTTCTGTTCGTAATCCCGCAAGCTTTTGTGGTGTAGTTGGCTTGAAACCTACATACGGAGCCGTGTCTCGTTCAGGTATTATCGCCGCTGTATCGTCATTTGATCAGGTTGGTCCGATTACTAAAACAGTTGAGGATGCTCAAATTCTTTTTAATGCCGTTCGTGGTCAAGATGCAAAAGACGCCACTTCTATTCCTGACAATTTATATAAACAAGAAAAAAAGGAACCACAAACAATCGGTGTTCCGATAGATTTATTCGCGGATGCACTTGATAGAGATGTGCTTGAGTGCTTTCAATCAACACTTAAAAAATGCGGACTCAAAGTAAAGGAAATTAAAATTCCTTCGGCAAAGCCGGCGCTTGCGGCGTATTACATCATTAACTTCGCCGAGGTATCAACTAATCTCGCGCGTTTTGATGGTATGCGTTACGGTCTCGCTCGTCGTATTCCATCTGGCGAACTTCTTGACGATTATATTAATTCACGCACTGAAGGATTTGGTGAAGAAACGCGTCGCCGTATTTTACTTGGAACCTTCGTTCTTTCATCTGGTTATATTGATGCGTATTATCGAAAAGCGGTCGCCGCTCGCACGCAACTTATAAAAGAATTCAATGAAGCATTTCGAGAAGTTGATATTATTGCGACGCCGACTATGCCGACACCGGCTTTCAAAATCGGTGAAAAAAGCGACCCGCTCTCGCTTTATCTTGAAGATGCATTTACGGTTCTCGCTAATCTCACTGGTATGCCTGCAATTTCTGTACCGATGGGTACTGTGGAGCGCGAAGGGAATCCGCCAGCTGGCGGACTCCCAATCGGCATTCACTTTACCGCACCGCATCAAGCAGAGAATACACTATTCACACTCGGATCTGCTGTAGAAAGTGTACAATAACCGTATATGCTCGCAGTTCAGGCAAATGTTGAATATTGGTTTCGTCTTCTATACGAATGTATGCGTGGTGCATGTTATGGATCACCTGGATTTTCAGAACTTTCATCGTGGTTCGCACATCTATGGTTATGGATTGTCGTTATTGGTTATATTCTTTCAATATTGGGACTTTTAGTTATCGTCTATGCGACAATGCGTATTTTTGAATTGCGCAAGCGCGAAAAGGAATACTACTCCACGGTCATTCCGCCTCCAGGTGCAGATGACAACATAAATTCGCGTTGGAAGAATATCGAGACTCTTTCGAGTGGCACGAGTGCTAGCGAATGGCGCGAAGCAATTATTGAGGCCGACATTATGCTAGATGATTTGCTTGCCAGACATGGATATGTCGGAGATGGAGTTGGAGAAAAATTAAAGAGTGTTGAGCCAAATGACTTCAGTACATTGCAGGATGCATGGGAAGCGCACAAAGTGCGCAATCAAATTGCTCACGAGGGCTCAACATTCAATCTTTCCGAATCAATCGCACACCGCACCATCGCGCGATACGAATCCGTTTTTCGCGAGTTTAAGGAAATTTAAGTTGCGCAACTTATTTGAGCGAGTATAGTATTTATCATATTGACTTCAAGTAAGATTAATATCGCGGGGTAGAGGAGAGGTACCTCGTGGGGCCCATAACCCCAAGACGTCGGTTCGATTCCGACCCCCGCAACTAGCATGATTACAGATCAGCTCGACACAGCACTTTTTTACTCAATACATTCGCTTGCTGGACATTGGGCGGCTGTAGATTTTCTTATCGTTTTCTTCGGTGAATATTTTATCTACATCGTATTGGTGATTTTTATAATTGTTGCAATTCGCGCATACCAGAAAGAAAAACGAATTACAGAAATAACACCATATCTTGTGGCACTCATTGTCGCTGGTATCGCTAGATATACAATCACTCCAGCGATTCGTTTTTACTACCATCACTTACGACCGTTTGTTGCGCTCTCGACCACGCATCTTATTACGGACACATCTTATTCTTTTCCTTCTGGACATACTATTGTTTTTTTCTCTCTTGCGACGGCAACATATTTCTTCAATAAAAAATTTGCGTATTTTCTTTATGTTTCAGGACTCATTGTAGGAATCGCACGAATTGTAGGTGGTGTGCATTATCCTTCGGATATTATCGGTGGAATTATACTTGGAATCGCAACGGGCGGGATTTTGTATTGGTTGTATACTAAGTGTCTATGCTCATAAATGTCTGTATTGCAAAACTGCACCGCGCGACGGTTACTGACGCCGATCTTAATTATGTCGGTTCTATCACAATAGATGAGGCATTACTTGAAGCGGCTGGGCTTGTGCCGGGGCAGATGGTACAGATTACAAATCTTTCTAATGCCACGCTTTGGCGTACTTACATTATGAAAGGCGAAAAAGGTAAGGGGGAGATCATTCTAAATGGACCTCCAGCGCGGCTCTTTCAAAAGGGAGATAAAGTCGTGATCTTAGGCGAAGCGTGGATTGACGCGGCGGACGCAGCGAAAATGAGTCCGACTGTTGTCTTTATGGATGACAAAAATAACATTACTGAAGTAAAAAAGGGCTGGCATCCAAGTTAGGACACCCAGTGTCCTAACTTGAGTTGCAAAAGCGATATTTGAGCGTACGCTTCTATCCAGAAGCTTTTGGTCTTTAGAGAAATCCACGAAAGTGGAAAGGGGGCATTATATGTATATGTATATAAGAGATTATCAACACCCGCTTCTTCGCGCTGCCGATCCGAGACGGAATCGGTTAGTTACATTGTTCCGCCTTGAACCTCCACTGAATCCATTTATGGACGATCATGTGGTCATCGATGCAGCGGTCGCGTATGGCGACTTGGCGAATGTAAAGATGATTCCGGCATTTTATATGCTTGCGGAATCAAAAAAGAAGGGACTGCTCGACGGAATACACACCATCGCTGAACCGACTTCCGGGAATTTTGGGAGCAGTATTGGATTGCTCGCTCCCGCTTTCGGCATACCGAATGTTGTCTTGTATATAAAAAAGGATTCGCCACCAGGGAAGACGCATGTGCTCGAGGCATTACCCTCGACAACGGTGATTAAGTATCCGCCGGGAGCAGGCAGACCAACCGGGCTCGAACTTGCAAAGGAATTTGCAAAACAGCCGGGAGTTATTTGCCTTAATCAGTATGGAAACCGGTTGAATCTCGAGTCACACTTTATGTATACAGGGCCGGCAATTTGGAGAGCGACACACCAAAGCGTAACGGTTCTTGTTGGTGCGACGGGAAGCGGAGGAACACTCGGTGGTGCTGGCTTGTATTTAAAAAGCCGGAACAAAAAAATTGTCACTGTTCGAGCCGTAGCCGCTCCTGGCGAAGAAATTCCTGCAGGACGCACACTCAAGCAGATGGAAGAGATCGTTACCATCCCGTATCCGGAAAATACCTTCGACTTCACTCTTGACTGCGACAAAAAATCGGCGTATCTGAATGCTCTCGCGCTCGGAGAGCAAATACACAGCAAGCCCGGACCCACATCCGGTGAGACGCACAAAGTGACGATTAAGTGGATTGACGGAATGAAAAGAGTTGGGAATCTGGATCGTTATCGCAATAGTTCCGGAAATGTGCATGTTGTAGAGATCTTTGCAGATGCCATTGATCTCTATGCAGAACGAATTACTGGCGGTACGAATTACACGGAGGATGTACATTAAGCAAACCCCCAGCCGCGTAGCGGTTGGGGGTTAAGTTTTACCACGAGGCGACGCCTCGTGGTTTTTTAGTCAATCGCTTTACGAATTATGAGGAACGGAGTCATTTCACTATCTTGTCCGGCTGGATTATCATGCAGAATCTCACGAATAAATTTTTCACTGATGGCGTGCGTTGATTTTCCGAGCGAGAACGCACCGCGATAATTTGCGTCTACAATTACTGTTTCGGCCCCAAATCGTTCTTTAATTTTCTTTGCAACGCCGTTCGGATCCGCAGGCGCCTTTTTTGCATACTCTTGATACGGTTCAATCGTCCAAGACATCGGACAGTCAATCGATTTTGCCATTTTGCCATTGATGAAATAAAACGCGCCTTTGATTCCAATCGGGCGCGTGAGCGCTGAAACAAAAGTCGCAAAAAGAACGCGCGGATATCCTGCCTCCTCTATCAATAATTGCATCGCGGGAGCTGTACCGTGTCCAAGACCGCGAAATTGTGGAGTACCAGCGTAGTTCCTAACTCGTTTTGATAGAAGTCGTGCGAGCCAAGAGGTTTTTACTTCATCACGCCTTATGATTCTGCCCTGAGTAAGACAAACAATTTTTTCACTTACAAAAATAATGTCATTTGGAGCAAGATGCGGTGCTACATATTCCTGAATAATTTCCATCAAATCATCTCCTGCTTCTATAAGTCGTGTTTTGATAGGAAGTCGCAGATAACGCTCTTTTGCGACAAGAGCTTCAAGCGATTTTCCTTCGTTCGGGACGAGATAATTGGTCATATATTTTTAATAGATATTTCGACAATAATACCACGCGTTATTCTGGAACTTCGCAGATCTTGACACGAAGCAATGGCAGGAGTAGGATATTTCCTACATGTCAACATTTAATAAAAAGGGAGAATCTATTATTGGCGTTACTACAATCGGTGAGAAGGGACAAATCGTTATACCGGCCAATATCCGTACTGCATTCAAACTTGAGAAAGGTACAAAACTTATGGTTATCGCGCATGAAAATGTAATGTTTCTTATGCGACCCGCTGCTCTTGAACATATGACAAGCCACTTTGGCGCGCTACAGGCACTCATTAAAAAATCCAAATAACTTTTTATGCTGCCAGTCATTGTCGCTACCCGGGTACATCGCATAAAGAAATTTCTCTTTGCACATTGGATATTTTCGATTATCACGATACTACTCATTGCCGGAGGAATCTGGTATTTCTTTGGAAGTACAAAAACCGCCAACAAGTTCGTAGAGGTAACGAATGGCTCGATTACGCAGACGGTTTCTGTAACTGGCAACACGACGCCTTTGAAAAGTGTTTCGCTTGGCTTTCAGAACACCGGCACGATCGCACGCGTATATCACAATCTCGGCGACCAAGTAAGTGCAGGAGAAGTTATTGCGGAACTCACTACTACGAATCTTTTTGCTGCGCTCCAACAGGCAAAGGCGAATCTCGCCATCGCGAAAGCGAATCTCGCCTCTCTTACAGCTGGCACGCGTCCGGAGCAACTCGCTATAGACCGGGACGCAGTCACACAAGATCAAATAGCACTTACCAATGCGATAGCGAGTGCATATGCCGTCTCCGACGGCGCGGTACATATAGATGCGGATCAATTTTTTACTAACCCGCGTACTATAACTACTGAACTCTCTTTTATTGTGCCAGACGCGAAGTTCACAAACACTTTTGTGCAGAAACGAATTGCGCTTGAACAGGTGCTCGCTGATTGGAGTGTACAGGTATCTTCGCCGTCCTTCGGCTCAAGCGATTCTGTGATAGCAGCAACGCAGGCGACGCAAAATTTAGCACAGGTCAATGCATTCCTCAATGATGCAGTAGAGGCACTTACTAAAGCTATCGGCCTATCTGCTGCAAATTTAACCGACTATAAGTCGGACATAACCAGTGCGCGCGTGAGTATTGCGAGTGCGCTTACAACGCTTACGAGCGCAAAGACGACACTCGTTAGTGCTAAAGGTGCGCTAGCGCTTGCCGAAGCAGGGTCGACTCCTGAGAATATTGCTGCACAACAGGCACAGGTGGAGCAGGCACAGGCTGGCGTTGCAAATGCCGAAGCCAATCTGCAGAATGCGAAGATTTTCGCTCCGATCAGCGGCACAGTGACAGAGCTTGGTGCGAAGGTCGGACAGTTAGCGTCTCCAGGTACACCACTCGTCTCGATTATCGGTACAGGCGGATTCGAAGTAGATGCTGGCGTATCCGAGACCGATGTCGGAAAACTGACAATCGGCGATGCAGTCACGATGACACTCGATGCCTTCCCCAACGAGACCTTCGCGGGGTCGGTATTCTATATCGCGCCGGCGCAGACGAATACACAGGGCGTCATTAGTTATCAGATAAAGATCTCGTTCAGCAAGAGCGACCCACGACTAAAGAGTGGGCTCACCGCGAATATAGATATTCATACAGAGACAAGAAACAATGCATTGATTCTGCCGCAATACGCGATCCTGCAAAATGACAAGGGCACCTTCGTCGAGACGCTCGTGGGGAATGTTTCCACGACCAGTCCGGTGACGCTTGGCATTCAGGATCAGCAAGGGAATGTCGAGATCCTTTCCGGCGTTACTGATGGCGAGAAAGTTCTAAACATCGGATTGAAACAATAATTGCAAATTGCATGATTGAAGTTCACGATTTAAAAAAGGAATTTCTCGAAGAGGATACCCCGACACGCGCGCTTCGCGGTGTTTCCTTCACTATTAAAAAGGGAGAATTTGTTTCAATTATGGGTCCGTCTGGATCAGGCAAATCAACACTGCTCAACATTCTCTCATTTCTTGATCGCCCGACTGGCGGCTCATATACTTTTCAGGGCAAAAGCATTGATGATCGAGATGATCGCGAGCTTGCACGCGTACGAAATGAAGATATGGGATTTGTTTTTCAAGCATTTAATCTGCTTTCTCGTCTTTCTGTGTACGATAATGTGGAGATTCCTCTTTTATATTCAAAAATATCTCCGGCAAAACGACGAACACTCATTGAAGAAGTTGTAGACGATGTCGGGCTTAGAGATAAACTACATACAGAAACCGGACGACTCTCTGGCGGTCAAAAACAACGCGTTGCAATCGCGCGGGCTCTTGTGACCAATCCGAACATTATTTTTGCTGATGAACCGACTGGAAATCTGGATTCAGTATCTGGAGAACAAGTTATGGAAATACTCGGAACATTACATAATCGAGGTCGTACTATTATTCTTGTCACACACGAAACCAACACAGCTGAATTTGCGAGCAGAATCATTCGTTTAAAGGACGGAATGATTGAAAGCGATATTCCAGTTACGAATATTCGGAAAGATCAGTTCATGAAATAAATATGCTATTTAAAGATGCATTCAGGACAGCAACCAGAGGTCTCATGCACGGGAAAATGCGATCTATTCTTACGATGCTCGGTATCGTTATCGGAATCGCATCCGTGATTATTCTTATGTCAATCGGGCAGTCGGCACAAGATTTAATTCTTGGTCAAGTGCAAAGTATCGGTTCTAATCTCATAATTATTACTCCTGGTGCACCAAATAATGGGAAATTTTCCGCTCCTGCTTCTGCACAAGGAATAGTCATTACGAGTTTGCAGCAAAGAGATGTTAATTCATTGCAACGCGAGTCGTCAATTGACCTTGTAGTACCTGAAGTGCGTGGTCAAGCAGAAGCTGTCTACGGTAATAATAATGCAACTGTCAGTTATACGGGCAGTACGGCTGATTTTTTTGTCATTAGTAACTTAGCAAAAGTTTCGCAAGGACAAACCTTTTCGAAAAATGATGTTGATTCCGCATCCCATGTAGCCGTTATCGGACCTGATCTCGCAAAGACCCTTTTCGGTTCTGGAATAAATCCAGTAAATAAAACCATGCGATTAAAAAATGTTTCATTTAGAGTTATTGGAGTTTTAAGTAAGGGAGGGACCGGAGCATTCGGCGTCGATATTGGTAATTTGGTCGTATTGCCGATAAGCGTTGCGCAGAAACAACTTCTCGGCATTACACATTTCAATGTGATCATCGTTCAGGCGAATGCTGTCTATGATATAAATTTCGTAAAATCGCGTATTACATTCGCCGTACGACAAAATCACGGAATAACCAATCCAAATAAAGACGATTTTGACATACAGACACAACAAGATGTCCTTTCTTTACTCGGAAATATCACTTCAATCTTGACACTTTTCCTTGCGGCAATAGCATCGATATCACTTATTGTAGGCGGCATTGGAATTATGAATATTATGCTCGTATCCGTTACTGAACGAACGCGCGAAATCGGTCTTCGTAAAGCCGTTGGAGCGACTGAGCGCGATATATTAAAGCAATTTCTTATTGAGTCGGTTTTGCTTACTATGTTTGGTGGCTTGATAGGTATCATTCTTGGAGCACTCATTGTTGGTGTTGTCTATCTGATACTATCTTCATTTTTCTCAATTGGCTGGGTATTTGCATTTCCACTATCAGCAGTATTCCTCGCGCTTTTCGTTTCAACTTTATCTGGTCTCGCATTTGGTATCTATCCAGCTCGCCAAGCAGCCCGCAAAAACCCGATTGATTCACTCCGATACGAATAAAACACGCATTGAAATATATTTTACTGCAATTCGCGTATACTAAATAAGTATGTGGGAAAACAAGATCAAAAAAGAAGTGAAGAAATACTGGAATACACTCGGTCCTGGACTCACTACTGGCGGTGCCGATGATGATCCGACCGCCATTGCCGCCGCCTCGCAGGCCGGCGCGCGCTATGGTCTCCAGCTAATTTGGACTAATCTTTTTGCGCTTCCCTTTATGGCGATTGTTCAGGAAATGTGTGCACGCATCGGTATCGTTTCGGGGCGCGGGCTCGCAGCGAATATTCGGCGCGAGTATCCAGCGGGAGCGCTCTATGCGGTAACGGCACTCCTTTTCTTCGCCAATGTTTTTAATATCGCCGCCGACCTCGGAGCGATGGCGGCCGGGACGCGTCTTCTTCTCCCAAATATCAATATAGAATTGCTCGTCGTTGGTTTCGCGGTCTTATGCCTCATACTCCAAATATTTATTTCATATAAACGATATGCGAAATATTTAAAATATCTAACTTTTGCTCTGCTCTCGTATATTATCGTCGCGCTCACTGTGCATTTGGACTGGAGTCAGGTTCTCTATCACACTGTCATTCCGTCCATAACATTTTCTAAAGATCAGATATTCCTTATTTGTGCTATATTCGGAACCGCGATTTCGCCATATCTCTTCTTTTGGCAGACATCTCAGGAAGTCGAGGAAGAAATATTGCACGGCGAGACGAGTATTCAAGCACGGCAGGCCGGCGCGAGTGCTCAGTCATTGCGCCGTATGCGCACGGATGTTTGGAGCGGTATGGCGTATTCCAATGTCATTACATTCTTCATTACCGCGGCGGCGGCTGGGACGCTCTATATAGGTGGCGTTACTGACATCGGCACGGCGGATCAGGCCGCCGCCGCGCTCGCGCCATTCGGAGTGTTCGCTTCTGCACTCTTTGCGCTTGGCATTGTCGGGTCTGGGTTGCTCGCTGTTCCGGTCCTCGCAGGTTCTACGGCATATGCGATTACGGAGAGTTTTAAATTGAAAAGCGGTCTCTACAGAAAATTTAAGCAGGCGCATGCTTTTTACGGCGTCATAATAGTTTCGGTATTTCTCGGTATTATCGCGAACCTGATGCATCTGGACCCAATAAAAGGCCTCATCTATGCAGCTGTCGCAAACGGCATCATCGCGCCATTCATTCTCTTCTTCGTTGTGCGTCTCTCCGGAGATAAAAAAATAATGGGAGAACACACCAATCATCCTTTCATCTCTATGATGGGATGGCTCACTATCGGTATCATGACCCTCTCCGGCATTGCCGCAATCGTCTCATTCTGGTTTTAATCTTTGCGTTAAATGTAATAGTGTTGTATATTAAATGCATTGCCCACAGGGCTTTTATTTTTTATGGAAATTCGAAACATCGCAATTATTGCCCATGTAGATCATGGGAAGACAACTTTAACTGATGCCATTCTTAAACAAACAGGCGCTGCTGCAGAAGGTGTTTCGATGGATAGTAACGCGCTTGAACTTGAACGCGGCATCACTATTTACTCCAAGAACGCGGCAGTTGAATATAAGGGTACAAAAATTAATATCGTTGATACCCCAGGACACGCGGATTTCGGAAGTGAAGTTGAACGAGTCCTCCGTTCAATTGATTCGGTACTTCTAATTGTTGATGCGGCCGAAGGTCCGATGCCGCAAACGCGATTCGTACTGAAAAAATCATTGGAGTTGGGCCTGAAGCCAATTGTCGTTATAAACAAAATCGATAAACCATCGGCTGATCCGGCGCGTACAGAAGAACAAGTACTCGAACTTTTTCTTGAACTTGGAGCAACAAATGAACAATCCGATTTTCCAGTTGTCTATGCGATCGGGCGCGATGGTCGTGCATGTAACAATCCAGATGACCTGATGACAAGCGGAGAAGGAGATCTGACACCACTGTTAGACACGATTCTTGAAAAAGTTCCGGCGGCAAATGTTTCTGCCGATCCAAATTCGGCACTTCTTTTGCAGCCATTTAACCTTGCGTATGATAATTTTCTCGGACGGCTCGCGATTGGTCGCATTTATGCTGGGACAGTTCGCTCAAACCAAAATGTTTTTATAAAGAAATCTGATGAAGCTATGCGCACAGGCCGAATTACTAAAGTGTTTACTTTTATGGGTCTTAATCGCGTCGAGACAGAGGAAGCATCAACTGGAGACATCGTACTCATTGCAGGACTTCCAGACATTTATATTGGTGAGACCATCACGACTGATGAAACAGCCATTCCGCTTCCGGCAATCGCCGTTGACGAGCCAACAATCGCGCTTAATTTTTTAATCAACAATTCGCCATTTGCCGGACGGGAAGGGAAGTTCGTTACGAGCCGTCAAATTCGTGAACGGCTTGAGAAAGAACTCGAAGTCAATGTAGGTCTAAAGATTGATTTTTCAAATAACGATTCTTTTTATGTGTCTGGTCGTGGTGAACTGCATATAGCAATTCTTCTTGAAAATATGCGTCGCGAGGGCTATGAACTTCAGGTCTCACAGCCACAAGTCATTTTCCGTAAGGAAAGTAATGGCGAGATATTCGAGCCATTTGAAGAAGTTATTATTGATGTTCCGTCCGAATTCCAAGGTGTCGTCATTGATAAATTAGGTCAACGAGCGTTCGTACTTCAGAATCTTACTCATCCGCCATCTGGAGGAAACACAGTGCGTCTTACACTACTAGGTCCAACGCGCGGTCTACTCGGATATAAAAATATATTTATCATTGATACACACGGTGAAGGCATTCTTTCTTCGCGCGTTGTCGGTTTCAAACCATACGCAGGAGAGATTAGGAAACGCATCGTCGGGTCAATGGTTTCAATGGCGGCTGGGAAAGCACTTGGGTATTCGCTCTGGGGTCTTCAAGAGCGTGGTCAGCTATATATCAAACCGGCGGATGAAGTGTATGAAGGGATGGTTATCGGCAACACATCAAAAGGTGAGGAAATGCTGGTAAATCCTACGAAGGGCAAGAACCAATCTAATGTACGATCGTCTGGAATGGATGAGGCCATTGTTTTGGTGCCGACATTTGATCTTACAATTGAACGCGGTTTGGAAATTATGGCAGATGATGAATATCTGGAAATCACTCCGAAAAGCGTTCGTCTCCGTAAACAATTTCTCTCCCAAAACGACCGCGCCAAATCCCGCCGCTAATAAAATGTCAAACACTGTCAAACACTCGGTGTTTGACAGGTGTTGCACAAAAATAGAAAGAGCTGACAACTTTTTTCGTTGCCGGCTCTTTTGTACTGCTAAACCTTGGACAAACTCTCTTGATGTTCCACCTGCCGCAACTCCTTTTCAGTCACAGCCCAAACTTCGCAGAATAAAATCGCATCTGGTGGTGGTTCTGGAGTAAAAGGAAACTCTTGTTGTCTCTCCCTCCATTCTTTCATAATCAGGGATTTCGATTTTTCGTTTGCCTCTTCTTTGTCTGAGGCGTCAAATCGGTGAAATGCTTCTTCTTTACCCTTTCTGTTTAAGAGCAGGATGTATTTCATTTTTCCTCCTAATGTACATATCAGCCAAAAACCAGCCGATTGTCTGGAAACAGATAACCATAAATATCAATGAAATGCAACTGTAGTATACTTTCACCATGACCCTTGTCGAATACAAGAAAGTATTTTTGAAATACGCGCCGATTGAAAGTTTTGCGGCGGGCATTGAATTGTCCGGTCAAGAAGTAAAAGCACTTCGCAATAAACTCGGTTCCCTTGATGGTGCGCGCGTGGTGGTGCGCGGTGGTGAGGCATTTGTCGTTGGTATGACCATTCCACCGTATCAAATTGCAAATGTTAAAAAAAATTATGATCCCGAACGAGCACGCCGTCTCCTTCTCAACAAAAAAGAAATATCAATTCTTGCCAATGCTGAGTCAAAAAAGGGCTTGACAATTGTACCAATCGAGATATATACTAAAGGTCGGTTAGTAAAGGCACACATCGCTATCGTTCGCGGGAAAGGAAAAGCTGATAAACGCGAGGATTTGAAAAAACATGATGCCATGCGCGAAACAGAACGAATTTTGAAAAATCGCTGATCAATCGCAGAAAGCACATAATGGTATTATGTGTTCTCTGGGGGTGACCGGCTTTGACGGTCTGTTCTTTGAAAGTCGTGCGACGCAGTGCACTTCCGTCCATCACTTAAAACTGACGGGAAATAAACTTGCTAAGAACACTCTTGCAAGCGTAAAGTCGCCATACTTCGGTGTGCGTGATTTTGCGTTCGCGTACGCAGCGTAAGCTCGCCTGCGCGACATCTGTCTTCTACCGGCGCTCACAGCGCGAGGATGGGTGGAATCTTCTGTGAGATCGGTCCTTCGTTCTCCCGAACTCAGGATTTAAATAAGGGATCGGGCAGGAATGGTTTCGTCCGCGTTCCTCGCATCCTGCTTTAAACCGCCATCCGGCGGATAACGCTGACTACGCGTCGTAGAAGCACTTTCAGAGATTGACTCGGACCGGGGTTCGATTCCCCGCGCCTCCACTCGACTCGCTTCGCTCGCTCGTGGTAAACCACCTCGATTCGTTAAAACTACGCACTGCACAAATTGGCATTTTAGTGTTATGATATAACACTCAGTTATGGCAACCACACCGACTAAAAAACCCCTGCCTGCCGGCAGGCAGGGAAGGAAACCAGCGCCAAAACGGCGCGGGTGGCGCGCGCTCTTTGGCGGGCCGTCTTTCTTCGGCAATCTTGTCACCACTATTCTTGTCTTCCTTTTCCTCATGAGCGCGTATTCGCTCGTCTCTGGTTTTATCCAACCAAGTAACGACATCCCACTTTCAACCGTTGCAGCCGATGTTGAGGCAGGAAAAGTGGAGGCGATTACAGTAAACGGCGATTTGCTGAGTATCGTCTACATCGACGGATCTGACAAAACATCGCGTAAGGATCCTTCGGCCGGACTTCCAGAAACACTCGCGACATATGGAATCACACCAAGCGAACTTGCGAAGATTTCGATTACGATGCAGGGACAATCAGGATTGCAATTCTGGTTTCTCACACTTGCGCCGATTATTTTGCCGCTTCTTTTTATTGCATTTATTTTCTGGTTTCTATCACGGCAGGTGCGTGGAGCTGGTATGCAGGCATTCAGTTTTGGCCAATCAAAAGCACGAGTCATTGATCCCGCCGATTCTTCTCAGCGCGTGACTTTTGCCGATGTTGCCGGCGCGCGCGAAGCAAAGGAAGAACTTCTTGAAATTGTGGATTTTCTAAAGAGTCCGAAAAAATTCTTGGACATTGGCGCTCGGATTCCGAAGGGCATAATTCTTATGGGCGCACCCGGCACAGGGAAAACGCTTCTTGCTCGTGCGGTCGCCGGCGAAGCAGGAGTCCCATTCTTTTCTATTTCTGGTTCTGAGTTTGTTGAAATGTTTGTTGGCGTTGGAGCAAGTCGTGTACGCGATCTTTTCCAAATGGCGAAGAAGGCCGCACCTGCGATTATTTTTGTTGATGAGCTTGATGCTGTCGGCCGTGTACGCGGCACCGGTGTAGGTGGTGGTAATGATGAACGAGAACAAACACTCAATCAGATTCTAGTTGAAATGGATGGCTTTGAACCGACTGAAAAGGTTGTAGTAATGGCGGCAACCAACAGACCAGATGTGCTTGATTCCGCACTGCTTCGTCCAGGTCGTTTTGATCGCCGTGTGACCATTGATCTTCCAGACCGCCGTGATCGCGAAGAAATTCTGCAGATTCATGCGAGAAAAAAGCCGCTTGGACCGGATGTTAATCTTGCCATTATTGCAGAGCGCACATCTGGTTTCTCTGGAGCCGAACTTTATTCGCTTATGAATGAAGGAGCAATTTTAGCCGCGCGCGAAAATCGAAAAGAGGTAACTCAATATGATCTCGTTCGTTCAATAGAAAAAGTGATGCTCGGTCCTGAACGCAAGAGCCACCTGTTGTCAAAAAAAGAAAAGGAACTTACGGCATATCACGAAGCCGGTCATGCTCTTGTTTCTTCGGTGCTTGATTATGCCGATCCAGTACATAAAATTTCAATCATAAGTCGTGGCCGTGCGGCTGGTTATACACTCAAACTTCCGTTTGAAGACAAAAAGATGTTCACAAGAAAACAATTTCTTGACGATATCGCCGCAACTCTCGGCGGTTATGTGGCGGAAGAAATGCTTTTTGATGATGTTTCAACTGGACCGAGCAATGACTTAAATGTCATTACAGCGATTGCACGCGATATGGTCATACGATATGGTATGAGCGAAAAATTGGGACCTATTGCGTTCGGCGAACGGCAACTTGGAAACGAGCCGTATTCAGAACAAGTTGCGGCAAAAATTGATGCCGAAGTAACGCGCATTATTGACGAAGCAAAAGCACGCGCAGAAAAAGTCATTAACGAAAGACGCACTGCACTTGATGCGATTGCAAAGGAACTCATTGAAAAAGAGACGATTGAACGAACTGAATTTGAGAAAATTTTGATTGCTAACGGCATCACACCCAAAAAGCGCGAAGAAGAGAACATCGTCACAGCATAAGTTTTCCACAGACCAATTCTCGACCTACTGAATGCAGGTTGTATACTTGGTATATAAAGGTTCACTTATGGCACTTCGCAAAAAGAAAGCAGAAGCAATCAGAATGCGCAAGGATGGCGCGAGCTATAGCCAGATAAAAGCAAAGATTAAAGTGAGCAAAAGTTCGTTAAGCTTGTGGTTGCATGATAGGCCACTTTCTGAAAAGCGATTGCGCGAACTCCGTGATTGGAATGCTGTTCGTATCGAGCGATTCCAAAATACTATGCGTCATAAGCGTGAGGACAGATGGTCAGAAGTTCGGAAACGCGCGGGAAAAGATATTGGAAAATTAAACAAAAGAGAACTTCTTATTGCAGGACTCTTTCTCTATTGGGGCGAAGGGGGAAAGACAATGCTTACTTCTGTCTCAGTTTCAAATACTGATCCAGCAATGCTCCGTTTCTTCATTTACTGGTTGCAAGCGCTTGGTGTTTCGAAAAGTCGTCTTCGTGTCCACGTGCATTTATATGCTGACATGAATATCAAAACGGAATTACATTATTGGTCAAAAGTTCTTGATTTACCCCTGACTTCATTTACGAAACCTTATATAAAAAGTTCCAATCGAATCGGGCTTTCTTACAAACAGAAATTTACGCACGGCACCTGTAATGTGCTCTATCACAACCGCGATATATCAGAGTACGTTCTTATGGCACTTGACTGCATTCGTGATGAATTTGCTCCAAGGGACAAGAAAGGTATAGTATTAGACGAGTAATACGCCCATAGCTCAATGGTAGAGCAAACGACTTATACTCGTTACGTTGGGGGTTCGAGTCCCTCTGGGCGTACAAATCTCTTATTCCAAATGTCGTAAAATAAAAAACCACCCAGATGAAACTGGGTGGCGAATTAGAAGAACAACTCTTCAAAAAATATGTGTCTGCTCACCTTATACAACTGCTTCTCTCTCCGATAAAAAACATGAACGTCAATGTCCGCCACGCGTTCTCCCCGGCTGTTTAATTCCAATGCCATGCAAATCCGCTTAAGATCTAGGGGGCGCATGAGAGTCATTGTCAACTCAAATCCGGGCATTTCCCGCACAATTTTGCCGCGCTTCCATTCGTCATTTCTAAATTGTTTCAACGAATAAAGTTGGACATGAGGGAACAAACTTTTTATCCGATGATATGTTCGGACCATTAGAGGAACTAGTGTCCAGGTACTGTGTTGGGTTGTTAAGAAAGTAAGACAAATAACCTCATTAATAGCGGTCCTAAGTTGCTTCTTGTTTTCCCAAAGAACAATTTCTCCTTTCATCTTTCACACCTCCTTTTTGTTCGGTGAACTCGCAATACCGCGGTTAATATACCACATTTATTCCAGATGCATTTCTTTGTCGGCAGTATGGGCGCGAAGGGAGAGGGCGGGGTAGTTTTTTAATTCGGGGTCGGCGGCAACTAAAGCCGCCGCTTCAGTGCGGGCGGCTTCTACCAATTTAATGTTCTTCAATGCTTCCATAGCGATGTCAGAAACACCCCACTGTTTGCCGCCAGCGAGTTCGCCCGCGCCGCGGAGCGCGAGATCATATTCAGCGAGTTCAAAGCCGTTCTTCGCATTTAAGAATGCCTTCATGCGATCTCGCGTTGTTTCGCCAGACGATTCGGGAAGTGCAAAGCAATATGACTGATGCGTAGAACGAATTACGCGCCCGCGAAGCTGATGAAGTTGTGCGAGTCCAAATCGTTCTGCTCCTTCAATAAGAATTACTGTTGCATTCGGTACATTCACACCTACTTCAACAACAGAAGTCGCTACGAGGATATTTATCTCACCACTCTCATATTTTTTCATTGTTTTTTCTTTTTCTGCAGGAGTCATTTTGCTGTGCAATATGCCTATCTCTGCTTCAAGAAAAACATCTTTTTTCAGTCGAGCGGCTTCTGTTTTAACTGATTTTGCTATTAGAGCGAGTTCTTTTGCCGGATCCGGCTCGTCTATTCTTGGGCAAATAACATACGCTTGATGCCCGAGCGAGAGTTCGGCACGAACGCGCTCATACGCGCGTTCGCGTTCTTTTTTGCCGAGTACCTCGGTAATTACTTTTTTGCGGCCGGCCGGCATTTCATCAAGCAACGAAAGATCCAAGTCGCCATAAAGCGTGAGCGCGAGCGTGCGCGGGATAGGCGTTGCGGTCATCGACAATAGGTGGGGAGCGACCGCATCTTTCGTCACGATTTTCTGCCGGTGCATTGTGCCGAAACGGTGTTGTTCATCGATAATAGCGTACGCGAGATATTTAAATGAAAGTGATTTTTCAATGAGTGCATGAGTACCGATGACAATCGGAATCTCTCCATTTGCTATCATCTTTTTGAATGCCGCTTTGGAAAGTTTCGCGGAGTCCTCATAGCGAACGCGAGAAGGGAACTTTCTACATTCGCTGCCAGTGATAAGACCGATGGGAATCGGATGGTCCTTAAAATAAGAAACAAATGTAGAAAAATGTTGTTTCGCGAGTACCTCGGTCGGGCAGAGATAAGCGACTTGGAGTGTTCCGGCAATTCTTCCCGACGGGAGCGAAGTAGCGACAAGATACGCAGTTGCGGCGGCGACCGCGGTCTTTCCGCTCCCGACATCGCCTTCAAGAAGGCGCATCATTGGATGCGGTTTCTTGAAGTCAGAGACAATAGTGTCGATTGCTTGTGTCTGTGCGGTAGTTGGAGGGAAGGGGAATGATGCAATAAAATCGGCAAGTTTTTGATGATCGACTGAGACAGACAATGCCTTTTCAGCGCGAAGCGCGCGACGGCGTTGTTGCATCACAATCTGAAGTGCGAAAATTTCTTCAAAGGAAAATCTCTTGCGTGCTGCAGTTGCATCAGAAAGTTTTTGTGGCGCATGAATGAAAATGAGTGCAGAAGAAAGCGAAGGCAGATTGTATCGTGCTAGAATCTCTGACGGAATAGGGTCTTCTATATTTTCATGCACTCCTGTCTCGAACGCTCTTTTCAGAGCGTGCAAGAACCAGAGTGACGAAATACCCTGACTCTCGGGATACACTGGAAACAACTCGGTGTCGAACTTGGACATCCGATGTCCAAGTTTCTGAACTTGGACATCCGATGTCCTAACTTCGGGATTGAATAACGATTTAACTACGGAGTCAGGAGCAATGGGTGACTTATCAATCGCTGGATTTGCCAAGTATATTTTCGTTCCTGCTCCCGCCACCTTTCCGCTTACTTTAACCACCATTCCGTCGTGCAATGTCTTCGCGATGTATGGCTGGCTGAACCACATCATTTTTATTTTCCCCGATGCGTCTTCAAGCCACGCTTCTGCAATCGGTCTACGGCTTTTCCATGTCTTCCTTATGTCTGGCTTGCGCACGGTGCCATAGAGCGTTACCTCGGCTCCGGCCGAAATTCCAGCAATAGTTCCAGCTGCACCAGCTTGTTCATATCGAGCTGGAAAATGATAGAGCAAATCGCGAATTGTTCGTATTCCTAACTTATGCAACGCCCGCTTCTGCTCGGGCTTCAATCGCGTGAAGTGCTTTTCAATCAGATCATTAGGATTCATAGCTGTTTATTATACGCTTTACTATTTGCCACACGCCTGCATTTGTATTGTATACAAAAAAGTAGAATATGATACAATACTCTTGTATGAGACGATTACTGAAGGGGAAAACAAACTACTCGTATCAGATTATCCTTCGACCTGAACCGGAGGGTGGCTATACAGTTATAGTGCCTTCTTTACCTGGATGTATCACCTATGGCAAAACGGTAGAACAGGCACACCGAATGGCAGAAGACGCGATAACAGGATACCTAGAAAGCATGGAGAAGGAGGGTGAGTCCGCACCAATAACTGATTACGGAAACATCATAGCGACAGCGACAGTTGCAATTTAATTCTCACATGCCGAAACTTTCTGCGCGTACTGGCAAACAGGTGGCGCGAATTCTGCAGGCACACGGCTTTGTCCTTGATCACATAACGGGAAGCCATCATATTTTCGTACATGAAAATGGAAAGCGTATTTCCATACCGGTACATAATCGTGATTTGCCGAAAGGAACATTGCACGAAATATTGAAACAAGCTGGAATACATCCTAACGAGATTTAAATCGTAACCGTTCGCTATCCACTGTGCGCCTTTTACTTTTCGGGGGGGGTTGTATGATGTATGTATTATAAAAATTTATCAATTCTCATGAAAAATTACATCGTTGGTGCGGTTATCGCGCTCGGTCTTGTCGTTTCTCCGTCATTTACTCAAGCAGCGGGTCTCACGGACTCACAGGTGCAAGCAATTCTCTCACTACTTTCATCATTTGGCGCAAATCAGTTGGTTATTGATAATGTGAATACAGCGCTCACTGGCGGTACATCATCAACCGGTGGTGATTTCTGCTACAACTTTAAGAACGACCTAACCTTTGGGGTTGCTGGTGGTAATGATATACACAATCTCTACCTCGCCCTAAAACTCCCATTTCCTACAGAAGGAATGGTGACTTTCGATGAAGACACTGCCGCTGCAGTTGTTCGTTTCCAGGCAAAACATGGCATTCGCCAGACCGGTTATGTCGGCCCTCTCACACGCGCGAAGTTGAATAGTTTGTATGGGTGTAATGATGTTAATCCACCACAAACTTCTTCACTTACTGTGACGAAATACTCTGGCTTTGGCGATCAAACAGTGGTTGCAGGTACGGCTAATGCAAGAATTGGTTCTTTCAAATTCACAGTCAACTCGCCCAACGGAATGAATATCACTCAAATAGGCCTTCCACTTACTGGTGCATCTAATGTCAGAAATCTAGTGATAAAAGAGCACAACCTTGGTATCCAAATAGGTTCTACAATAGCGACGCCGTCATCTTACAACACCATCACTGTGCCAAGTAATTTTGTGACTGCGCCGATTGGGTACTCTGAGACAACTTATGACATATATGGCGATATCCCGACAAACGCTTCAGGAACTATCCAAGCATCGGCATCGATCTTCGGTACAGACCTCGTATCCGGAGTATCGTATTCATCATCGGACAAAGGAGCAATTACACTCCAGAATGTCACGATCGGTACCAGTTCACTCATAGTCGCTCGTGGTTCGAGTGAACCGACTTCGAGAAACATCACTATGGGTGATAGTTCAGTTCCGATTGGTCAATTCAAATTCTCTGCTCTGAACTCAGCGCACACAGTCCAAAATGTCAAAATTCTCGTTCCAAACAATGTCTCGAATTCGGTCACGGCCGTGATGGTTCGATATAGAGATGTTAATGGTTCAATGCAAACAGCAACACAAGCATTAACATCAAATCTTGGCTATACATATGCAATAGCATATTTTTCAGGTCTCACAATGTATGTTCCGGCAAATGGATCAGCTAATCTTGATGTGCTGATTAACACAGCAACTGTTGCGATGGGTGGAACTCCTGGTGCGATAGTACGAGCCGAATTCGATACAAGTGGATTTAATGCTGTTGATAGTTCCGGAACCGTCTTAACTCAAATCAATGGTGGTGTAAACATTACTGCTGGAGGTATGTTCACTCTTACTAATCTCGCCACCCCCGCGCCGACACTGCCGGACCTGTATTTTTCCGGTAATGTTATTGATACCGCGAGCGCTCCCGCAAATTCCTTCGCGATTAACCTCTGCAACAAAGGCGCTCGTTTAACACAGGTTAGCACTCTCGGTTCCATTCTATTGAATGTTGCGGCAAATGGAATAACGCGAGGAGGAATGGGTTATGGCGCTTCCATTGAGTCCAATCAATGTGTGAAAATCGGTTACTACAAATATTCCGATTTTGGAATGACGGCGGGAAGTAGTTATCAAATAACTATTACGGCAGATAGCGCGCAAAAATATCAGGAAGCCGATGAAAATAATAATGTCGTTGTTGCTCCTTTCAGTATTTCGGCAACCACCGCGCCGGCGATTACTGTCACATCACCGAACGGAGGAGAGACATGGCAAGCAGGGTCTGTTCATAGGGTAAGTTGGAGCAATAATACTGGTAAAAATGTTAGAATTGAATTAATAAAGGGAAATAATTACATTACTGACTGGGGGTCATTGTCGTCTTTAAGTTCAGGCTATGACATTACACTTTCGTCTTCGTTGCAAGTAGGCTCGGACTATAAAATCCGTATTGCGAGCCTCGATTCCAGTGGAGGTGCGAATTATGTTTATTATGATGATAGTGACAATTATTTCACTATCACTAATTCAACAATCCCGACTCCCGCGCCGACGACCTTAAGCGTGGACCTAAAAGTAAACGGTTCAGATAGTCCGTCCGCAATTCCTTATGATTCAACATTTGCCGCTTCTTGGACCTCAACAGGTGCTATCAATTGCTCCGCTTCCGGTCATTATGTACCAGTAAGTGACGGCGGTTTGTGGACAGATTTATCCAATCTGCCGACTTCCGGGAGCAAAACGCTTACCGCGCGGCATAATACCTACGGATATATAACGCCGTTGCAGTTGACAGTTCAGTGCATCAATGGTAATAATGCATCAATATCTGATACCGTTTATGTGCCGGTTACCCAAAACCTCGCACCGATAATTACCGTTCTTTCGCCGAACGGGGGAGAAGTATGGCAAAAAGGTCCAACAAATTATCCAGTAACTTGGAAATGGACTAGTAGCATTGCTAAATTTAATATGTATTTAATAAACCCCAATACAGGAGGGAGAATTGCACAGGTGGGAGTAGGGGTTGATGTTGGAGAAGGTAAAACTTATATTGGAATAGCCGATGTTCCTGCCAATGCATTTATTGTACCAGGAAGTTATAAGCTTGAAATTTGTGATGCTTCTAATGATGGTTTAGTGTGTGATTCCAGCGATGTGGCGTTCAGCATCGTGGCGGCAACCCCCGCGCCGACAGTGACACTTACGGCAAATCCGGCGAGCGTGAATTATGGCCAGTCAACGACACTTACTTGGTCCTCGACAAACGCGAATTCTTGTTCCGTCGATCCTTTATTTGAAGGCAATGCAACAAGCAAAGTTGTATCAGCTAGCCCAACCCAAACGACAACATACACCGCTACTTGTACTGGCGCAGGCGGGTCAACATCAAAAAGTGTGACGGTAGCTGTTGCCACTTCGCAAGAATTAAGTTCTAGCGCTCTTAAAATATCGTATTCCAATATGGATAAATCAGGCGCATATAGGAGGTTCTATGATCCGAAGATTGTGTATAACGGTCAAATATTCGATTATTACATTCACTACAGCGATTCGGGTGCGTTCTGTAAACTGTACGGTACAAGTGTGTATGGGCCATCTTCCAGTATGTCGACAAGCGCGACAAGCGGTTGGAATGTTGAAGGAGACAGCGGCAAATTCTATCTACGCAATGGAGCATATACCCCGCTGTTAACAGCACAGTGCGGTGATATAGGCGTCCCGTCTTCTTCTATCTTGGGGCTAATAGGAGGAGCGAGTTCTATGGCGAATGCACTCGGCGCTCTCGATAGTTTGGCGGCGAACAATTCTGGTTCGCAAACACAAACTGGTTTCTCGTATAACTGGAGTCGCGATCTTCAAATCGGCTCGCCATATCTTGAAGATGTGAAGTCACTACAGACGGCACTGACAAAAGAAGGCGTCTACTCTGGTGAGATAACCGGCGGGTTCTACAATCAAACATATTGGGCAGTTCAGGCCTTCCAGCAAAAATACGGTATTAATTCAACCGGCTATGTAGGTGCTCTCACACGAGAAAAACTGAATTCG
>JAZDHA010000025.1:0-4091 GCA_043806295.1 bacterium
AGATCAAACTTCTTCGCAAGGCGCTTCACATGAGTATCAGTCGCAATCCCCTCCCAAATATCATAGAGCTCACCTAGAATCACATGTGCGGTCTTATAGCCAATTCCTGACAGCTCAACAAGTTCAGCTTCGGTTTTTGGAACTTTGCCACGATACTTCCCTGCTATGATTTTTGCTGTACCAATAATTGCTTTCGTTTTATTTCTAAAAAATGGAATTGAAGAAACTTCTTTCGTAAAAATCGCTGGTTTTGTCCGAGCGAAGTCGAGGGCTGTCTTATATTTCTTGAAAAGAATCAAAGTACATTCGTTTACTTTTTTATCGGTGCACTGCGCCGAAAGGATTACAGCTACTACAAACTGAAAAGGTGTTTGGTAATTGAGTTCGCTTTTGGGTTCAGGATAAGTTTTTTTCAGATACGCAACGATTTTCTTTGCTAGATTTTCCCGTTCGGCAGGATTCATAGTAGATCAAATATCTGTTTGTCGCGTGGGAAAGCAAAATTAAAGAAAATTAGTAAAAGCGTACCGGTAGAAAAAGTTGTGAGAAGGATCACAATAAAAAGACCCACGAACGGTATAAGCGAGATAAGCGAGAGTGCAAGCATTCCGAGTACCCCGTCGTGCCATAACACTGTTTCGCGTCGTGCAAAACGGCGTGCAAATATGCCGCCAAGTAAAATTCCTGCGTACAAGATAGAAAGAAATACTATTAGTATGTATGCAATAAGAACGAGGAGTGCGATCCCAATGCCAACAAAAGTAAGTATGAGTATTGCAAACAAAATTGGAGTGGCAACAAGAAGAGCAAAACCAAGCAATAGCGTTAGCAGAATACTGCGGACTCGTTCGGTGTAAATGTATTTGACAACCGTTTCAGCCAAGCGAGGGAAAAGCCCAGTTAGTAAACCTGCAAGGATGAGAGCGCCAAGAATTCTTACAAAAAGGAAAAAACCGACACTGACAAACGCTAGAGCTCGCGAAGTGCCAGCGTCTGGCAAGTATGAAATATTTGTATATTCAACGCCGCCAACTATTGTTGCAGATTCTGGAATTGTTGCCATTTCAGGCGCTTCATAAGATAGCGTTCCGCGAATTATTGTGTCGGGTGCAATAGTAACCCGACCACTTGCAACAATATCTACATTGTTTGAAAAATCGCCGGAAAGTGATACATTATTACCATAAATTGTAACTGGACCAGAAGCTCCATTGTCCAAAGTAGTATTCAAGGCGATAATAAAAACATTTCCATTCGCTCTGCCAGAATCGTGTACTGAAAGACCAAAAGCAATAAGATCGCCAGCAATTGGTTTTTCAATGGAAATACTCCAGCCGGCTGCTCTAAAATCGCCAGCTACAGAAGCGCGCGACTGTATTGAACCGGCAATGAGGAATTCGTCGCCAGCCACCGGAGCGGTTGAAACAATCCCTCCACCAATTGCCGAAAGATCACCTCCAATTGGTGCAGTAATTACGACAGAAATACCAGCTAAATATGAGTTCCCTGGCGAAGAACTTGCCGTAATGAGTGATCGTGCCGCCGAAAAAGATGCAGGAACACTCGCCGCGAGTGCATTCGCTGGTAGTAGGAATGAAATGCATAAAATAAAGAAGAAGCGATTCATATTGTCTATGCGTTATACAGGAGGTTTGTATTGAAGATTCTTTCGTAATGGCTCTATGAGACATGCAAAAATAAAAATTAAAAGAGCTATGCAAGCGGAAACTATACAATATATACAGATTGCCCGTATAACAAATAATTCAATGAAAGTGAAATAGAGTGACGCAAATATACCGATGAACGATGCTACTTGAAGTACCCGGCGTAATAATCGATCAAAGACGGCAAGTTCGAGGGCAGAAATGACAAAAATAAAAGCATAGAAAATTACTCCGTAATCAGCGATCGAAATGCCGAAAAGGTGCGCGTACTGGCTTGCGGCGACTACATTACAATCCGAAAGATTTTCCACATTACATATAAGCGGTGAATTATTTGCTTCATTCTGTGATAGATATACCGAGTCGGAAAGTCCGCAAAAAGCGAGAATTAATATAAGTACGACTCCTGTGCGTTTCATAACGACTAGGATACGCGTATTATTGGTTCTGTGCAATCCAAATCGTTTGAGAATCTGCTAAAATGGGATGACTCATTATATGTTTCCTACCCTCTTTCTTTCTAATTTTATAGGTGGCGCAGTTGGTAATACGACTATTATTTTGTCGCTCACAATCATACTCTGTGCCTTAATCATTGAAGATGCCACAACAGTTGTTGTCGGTATGCTTGTGGCCGACGGTTTCATTTCTATTCCGCTCGCTATCATATCAATTTACATTGGTATTATAATCGGTGACGCTGTACTTTACTCAATTGGCTCTATCGCGCGTACTCATCCACGGCTCGCACATTACATCGATCACGACTTTACCGCTCCATTTCGTTCGTGGCTTGAAAAGCGATATGCACTTACTATATTTTCAGGTCATTTTGTACCTGGACTACGGTTCACAACATATATTGCGAGTGGATTCTTCAGTTCCAAGCTTTCAACATTCATATTAATGGCAATTGTGGGAAGCATACTCTGGGAAACGATTCTTTTCTCTGCTGCATTTTGGTTCGGAAGTTTTACTTCCGAGTGGATTGGTGCTGTACGCTGGAGCATCGCGTTCTTATTCCTCCTCATTCCTTTCTTTGTAGGTCGATATAATTTCCGTGCATATCGCGCGAAGAAAAATGAAAGTTAAAATAATTCGTATAATTGCCGCTTTAGTACTCATTGGAGCCGCTGGCGCCGCTGGGTACTTGATTCGCGGAGATGCGATTGCGAATACTGAGCCGCGTATCCCTGCGCAAAATGTAGTGGCACCGGCGGCGAATTCAGTCCGTCTTATTTACAGTTTGGACCAGAGACAAAATGACAAAGAACTCATTGCGCTAATTGACTCCGCAAAAAGTCATATTTATTTTGCAATTTACACATTCACCCTTCCTTCCATCGCCGACGCACTCGTCAGAGCAAAGGAACGAGGGGTTGATGTGCGCGGAATTGTGGATTCGGGACAAAGCGGAAACAGTTATGGAATACCGATTAAAGACAAATTGCTCTCTGCTGGAATTCCATTGGTAACCGAAAAACATTCCACCGGAAACGGCATCATGCACATTAAACTTCTTGTCACTGACTCGGCATACGCATTTGGCAGTTACAATTGGACAAACTCTGCAACCACTATAAATGACGAAATTCTTGAAATCGGTACAGACCAAGTACTCCGGCAGACCTATGAAAATATTTTAAAACGATTGCTTGATGCCTATAAAGGCAACAGCGCGGCCGCGGGAGCGGCCGCGACCGTTTCTATCGGAACCATTGATTACACCGATGCTCCCGCGCACATCGGCGATTACGCCTCTGTGCGCGGAATCCTCATCAATTCCTACACATCCGCAAGCGGAACTGTCTTTTTGGACTTCTGCGAGAATTACAAAACCTGTCAATTCTCAGGCGTAATTTTTTCCGATGATGCGAAAAAATTTGGAGACCTTTCCAAATACAATGGCATCACCGTCACCCTCACTGGCAAAATATCTTCCTATCAAGGCAAAGCCGAAATCGTTCTTTCAGACCCGAATCAACTTTCAAATTGAGCTGTGATATATCTCTGAAAAATGTTCCTTAATATATTCATCTTCCTCATATCTTGCCTCCATTTCCATCTACATTTTGTTATATCCAATCGTAAATAGTTGAAAAAAATATTTGAAATAGAAAGTAAGAAAACCCATTTCTTGGTATTGCTTCCAATGAACCATCTCATGATTTAATATTTTCTCGTCATCTTTATATTGTAGTGATATGAAAATACCGAATGGTGGTATGGTCATTGCGCGATATGGAGGCAAAATACGGCGCACATAATATACTTTCGGGTTTTTCATCTTATTCTTCTCGGAGTTCTTCCTTTTAATGCTTTGAAATTACTTTTAGAAACAATCGATTTACCTAATTCTTTCTCAAGTTCTTTGCGGGCGTTGCCGGCAATTTTACCGCCACGATGCGCATCGTATTTTAATTT
>JAZDHA010000026.1:0-5714 GCA_043806295.1 bacterium
TGGATTCATCGCAGCAACAATCATACAATCGGCTGGAAAGGTGATGGTTGCCCGAGCGCGCGAAACAGTTACGATGCGATCTTCCAATGGTTGTCGTAATGCTTCAAGTGTGCGCGAATCAAATTCTGGAAATTCATCCAAGAATAGAACTCCTTTATGAGCAAGCGTCACTTCTCCTGCTTTTGGAAATGATCCTCCGCCAACGATAGCGACATGCGAGATTGAGTGGTGCGGCGCACGGAATGGCGGCCAATAAACCGCTTCACCATCTTGCAAGAGACCGGCTGTGGAATGTATGGCCGTTACTTCAAGCATATCGTCATCGGTGAGGGGAGGAAGAATTCCAGCGAGAGCGCGGGCAAGCATCGTCTTCCCTGTTCCTGGTGGACCATAAAAAACAATATTGTGTCGACCTGCTGCTGCGATTTCAAGCGCGCGTTTCGCACTCTCCTGTCCTTTCACATCCGCGAGATCGAGCGCAGGTGGAGGTGTAAGCACTTTTCGGTCGCGCACAAGCCGTGGCAATAGTTTCTCCTTTTTTAAATGTTCTAGAAGTTCCGAGAGTGAACTTGGTGCATACACGGCAACGCCTCCCGCTTCGCCGGAGCTTGAGCGAGGCGAGTCGGCTATTAGCGCTTCACGGGCATTCCCAGGTGGAACAAAAATTGTTTTGATACCGTGTCGTTTAGCGGCTAACACTTGCGGTAAAACACCGCGCACCGATCGTAGTGTTCCATCAAGTGCAAGTTCGCCGATGAAAAGTATCTCTTCACTGAGCGGCGACAAATCGCCCGCGGCAATAAGATACGCGAGCGCAAGCGCAAGATCGTAATGTGATCCCTCTTTTTTTAAATCGGCTGGAGAAAGCGAGAGTACAATTCGCTTATTTTGTTGCTTCGGTGGTTTATAACCCGAATGGCGTATTGCTGCACTTACTCTGTCTCGAGCTTCATCAACGGCTTTATCTGCAAGACCAACAACAGAGAAATTATGTAGTCCGCGTGTGAGATCTGCTTCAACCACAACTATTTCCGCGCCTGAACCTACTGGCTGAGCAGCTAGCGTTTTGGCGTATCCATGTTTAGGAAGCGTAGCTTTAGCGAAGTTTCCCTTGGGCAACGATGAAGCGGTCGGCATTATAAATGTTTAACACATGTTGTGGCAGCAGGGTCTGCTTCAAGCCGTGTTTCTTCTATTTTAT
This sequence comes from bacterium, assembly GCA_043806295.1. Taxonomy (GTDB): domain Bacteria; phylum Patescibacteriota; class Minisyncoccia; order Phycocordibacterales; family Phycocordibacteraceae; genus C7867-001. Next base: position 1,202 of record JAZDHA010000026.1, read on the forward strand.
TTCCACACACTTCGCACTTTCCATAGTTATCTTTTTCAATTCTAGAAAGTGCGGCGATTATAGTGTCATAATGTGCCTCAAGATCCGCAAGGATGGAGGCGTCATTTTCTCGGTTAACGATAATGTCGGCCTGGTCGACAATATCGGATTCCACATTTTCTTCAAGAGGTACCGGTTCCCAATCATTCGGGACAAGTGGATTTCTTCGGCCAATTTTCCCCATTTCCGATTCCAATTTTATTTTCCCATCCTCTAATTTTTTTCTAAAATGTTCGATTTTCATAACTGGATAATATCAGATGATTCCGTGTTGTGTGCGAGAATTCGCAAGACGGTTTAGTATTTCGGCAAATGCGGCAGGATTCCGCGCGATAATGAGCGTTGACTGATCCCAATAACCGTATAGCAAGACGCTTTCGTTGTTTTCATCACGATAGACACGAACATCGTGATTATTGACGATTTCATCGCGAAAACCGGCAGAAATTTTTACAGACGATGGAAGAGTAGTTGATGCTGTGGAGGGGAAAAGTCCTACTAGATCGCGCTGCATAGTTGATTCCCACTTGAGCATGCCCGAAAAGGTATTGCTGTATGAAATAACCGAAAGAATGAAAAATGGACTTTGATCATTGTTAATGTTTATCACTCCCGCCATACTCCCTTCAGCATTTAAATTGCGGAGCAAGACATCCGGCGCCGGTTCTTGAAGATCAGAAAAAATACTGTTATTTACTATTTGCGGTGAATTTGTTGAGTCCGTTTCCGTAAAAGTATAAAGAAGTCGTATTGCTCCAGCAGTTAACGGACGACCAATAGATTTTTCAATTGCTTCCAATAATGTTGGACCTACTCCAGAAACTTGTTCACGATCATCTACAAAAATCGGCGCCGAAACGCTTGGAGTAAAAACAACTTGGGTAACAGCGGTTAAACTTTTTGTGTAAGTAAAGTACACAGCCGCTCCTCCGGCTATAAGAAATACGACACCAATAACAGTATAAATAACACTATTGTGAGAACTTCGCATCGGTTGCGTTTGCTGTATTTCCCCAGTTGCGGCGTCTTGTTCAGCCGCAAGTACGGTCGCGGCTGAGGCATGTTCTTTCTCAATCTGATCTGAAAAATCGCTCTCGTAGGTCTTAATCGGCGTTGGTTTCTGCGGTTCTGGAATTGGAGACGGCTCTGGTTTCGGAGTCAGAATGGGAGCTGGTATAGGCGGTTGAATAGGTGGTGGTATAGGTGATGCCGCAACAAGTCGTTCTGCTGGAATCGGTTTTGATTCAACGAGCGGTGCAAGATCAGGCGTGCCGCCCTTTTTAACGGTCTCCATATCCCCTGCGAATGTACGAATATATTTTTTCGGTTGTATATCCATTCGCTATTAATAGTAGCGCATTAATGCGAAAAATAATTGATTATCCGCGTGATGAGATGATAAATTTATGCGGATCGTCACACATATCGGTAAATGCGTGCGCCGCTTCTTTGAGTTTGCTCGATGACGACTTACCGAAAGAAATAACTTCTACTTGGCACCCCTCATTCATATCAAGATATTGAATTAGAGGAACAAAATCACCGTCACCAGTAGCGAGAACGATGGTGTCGAGTTTCGGAGCAAGTTTGACCGCGTCAATTGCGAGCCCAACATCCCAATCGGCTTTCTTCACTCCATCAGCGAAGACCTGTAGATCTTTCATTTTCGTTTCGATGCCCATCTTTGTAAGCGCCTCGAAAAAGCTTTTTTCCTCACCGCTTTCAGTAGAGATGACATAGGCGATGGCGCGCACAAGAATGCGGCCGCCAACGGCTTCTTCAAGAATTTTTCCGAAGTTTACGCGTGCTTTGTAAAGATGTTTTGCGCTGTGATATAGATTTTGCGTGTCAATGAATACGCCCACTCGTTGTGCTGGATGTTTTATAACTGCCATAAAAATAGTTAGTTAGGCGCTAGGATTTAGGCGTTAGCTTTAATCCTGCGCAATTGCATTTAAATGCGGCTTTGCCGCTTCTCCATCTTACCACTTTTTGCTAGTACCTAGCGCCTGCTTCTCTGACCTGTTATTTTTTCAGACCTAGTTTTTTGATAAGTGCGTTGTAGCGGCGTTTATCGTTTGACTCGAGATAACGGAGATGAGAACGACGATCAGAGACCATCTGTAGAAGTCCGCGACGAGAATGCACATCCTTCGGGTTTTTCTTTAAATGCTTGGCAAGCTCGTCAATTTGTTTGGAAAGAAGAGCAACCTGAACATCCGGCGAGCCAGTGTCCGTGTCGTGCCGAGCAATATTCTTAACAATCGCCGCCTTTTTCTTCGTGGTAAGCATGGATACCTACTACCCTACCACGCCCTGTCTAAATATGCAAATGTAGAAAAATATATTGTGCGACATAGGATGGTATGCTATCTGAATGGACGCAGAGACCGCGAAACGACAATTTTTGGAATACATTGAAATAGAGCGTGGGCGCGCGGTGAAAACCATTGAGAATTACGACCAGTATCTCACTCGTTACTTCGTACAGATGAATATAAAAAGAACGAGCGACATTAGCGAACAAAACATTCGCGATTTTCGTCTGTGGCTCAATCGCCAGCCCGGCACTGGCAACAGTTCAATGAAACGCCGCACTCAGAATTACTACATGATTGCCCTTCGTGCGTTTCTTAAATTTTTGCGGAAGCGTGAGATAGAATGTATTTCTCCAGAAAAGATAGAATTAGCTAAACTCCCTGAACGAGAGCTTGATTTGATCTCTCCAGCCGAACTTAAACGCCTTATGGAAGCCACAGATGGCACCGAACTTCGTGAAGTACGCGATAAAGCGATACTTGAACTCTTCTTTTCTACCGGTCTTCGTGTTTCCGAGCTTTGCGCGCTTGATTGCGATTTGGATCTCACACAGGACTCATTCTCTGTTCGTGGAAAGGGTGAAAAAGTTCGTGTCGTCTTCCTTTCTCCTACTGCCAAGAATGCCGTCGGAGCATATCTCAAAGCACGAAAGGATATGGCTGAAGCACTTTTTGTAAACATTCCGGTTGGTAAAGCGATTCCGTCTCGTTTAACTCCTCGCTCAGTTGAAAGAATTATAAAAAAATACGCGATGAAAGCGGGCATTACAAAAAAAATGACACCTCATGTCCTCCGTCACGTCTTTGCTACCGATCTTCTAAACAACGGCGCCGATATCCGCTCCGTCCAGCAACTCCTCGGTCACGCCTCCATCAACACCACGCAAATTTACACTCATATTACCGACGCCCATCTTCGAGAAATCCATAAAAAATTTCACGGCACAAATCGTAATTGATTTTATTTCCCAACTCTTTCAACCATAAATCGAACTACATCGTTCATGTTTGTTGGCTGAATCTCTATGTGTGGATGCTTCTCTTTAAACACTCTAAATATTTCATCGGAAAATGCTTGGCCAATCATAGGTACCTTATCAAAATCCAAAATTATGGAGTCAAATTTATCCAAACCATCAAGAATTCTCCTGGCTTGTGAGCGGGATATGTGTACTCCATCTCCAGAGGAATATAATTTCACCCTAATTTCGGTCTTGTTGAATGCAAAATCCGTGCCAACGCTGAATTCTCTGAAGAGAACACTCAAGTGTCTGTTCGATTTTATATCGATTGTAAATACGACTCTGGTTCCCCTCTTTAACGCTGGGCGTTTTTTGTAGAATAATTCGCGGGTCTTGTTATTAATCACTAGGATATAACCGTAACTCTCAAGCGTGAAAACATCCGCAGCTTTAGAAGTAAAGAAAATACCCTGACCCGAATGAGATTTTGGCATTGTCGTTGTCTTCCCTTTTAACAGATCTTGTATCGCTTCGATTTCTGTTTTCAGTCCTCTTTCGTACATTACATTTCTAAACACTCCGATTCCAAAATCATTAACAGTGAAGTTTAACTTGCGATTTTGAACTGACATCTCCACTTCAATATATTTAGATTTAGAATGTTCAATAGCGTTATTCACCATTTCAGAGAATGAGTAGTTCAAAATGCTTTTGATATTTTCGGGAAGCAGCCCAATGGGAGGATATTGTGCCAGAATATCTGCATAAATTTCATGTTCCTGTAGTTTATAATTTTTAATCCGTTTGCCTATTTTTGTAGGAAAGGATCCCTTTTCGTTGACTGATTCAGGCAAAAGATAGTAAGCCGCACTTGTCGACCCAACTTTAATAAGCATGTCCTTCGCAACAAGATCATTGATTAGCGCTACGGCGTATTGTCTAGAAACCCCAAATAATGCGACTACATCGCTACTCTTGATCTTCTTTTTGGCTCTCGCAACCCTTATTATCTCCAGTTCTTTATCCATACCGCTATGGTATAGCTTGATTTGTTGGTTGTCAACCACTTTTAAATTCATTGTAAACTGATTGTAAACAACTCTACACCCACATCACCGACGCACACCTGCGCGAAGTGCATAAGAAATACCATTCGCGAAGGGGCTAAAATTACTCGGTCCGCTATCCACACGA
>JAZDHA010000027.1:0-14096 GCA_043806295.1 bacterium
TATCAATTGTTGCGACACCAATTGGGAATCTGGAAGATATCACGCTCCGCGCGCTACGGACTCTGAAGGAATGCGATGTTATTTATGCCGAAGATACGCGCGTTACGGCAAAATTACTCGCGAAATATGAAATAAAAAAACCAGTGCTACGACTTGATGCAGTAACGGAAACAAAAAAAGCGAATGAAATAATCACGCGACTTGAGGATGGAGAGCATATTGTTTTTGTAAGCGATGCAGGAACACCGGGCATCTCTGACCCAGGAGCGCGGCTTGTATCTCGCGTGCGCGAGCACTTTGTTAGTGTCAAACACTCGGTGTTTGACATGTTTGACAAAGAACACATAGAGGCGATACCGGGACCATCGGCGATTACCGCAGCACTTTCTATTGCTGGAATTGATGTGGATAAATTCTCTTTTATCGGATTCTTACCGCACAAAAAAGGTCGCCAAACCGCGCTCAAAAAACTTGCAGAAAGTGATATCCCGATTGTGTTGTATGAATCACCGCATCGGATTTTAAAATTACTGAAAGAACTTGTGCAACACCAGGTGTCGCACATCGTTATCGCTCGCGAACTCACAAAAATTCACGAAGAAGTAATTTCTGGCACACCGAGTGAATTACTAATTCATTTTGCCGAACATCCAGATACCGTGCGCGGCGAGTTTGTCGTCATCGTGGCACCCTGATATACTTTCATTATATGTCTCGCTCCAGTACATTTATTCTTCTCGGAATTCTAATTATTCTTGCGCCGTTTTCCGGTTTGCCTGTATCATTACGCTCCTTGTTTACTGTTATTTTTGGCGTGTGCGTGCTTGTCATCGGCCTCTCCATGCGCACCAAGAAAGAGTGATGTTTTTGGTATACTAAAAAGCAATGGAAAATCCAGAACGCGTTACTTACTTCGCTGCGACTGATTCGCGCGGGAAATTTATCCCGTTTGGTATTAAGGCAAAAGACCGCGATCGTCATATGTACATTATCGGAAAGACCGGTATGGGCAAGTCAACGGTCTTGGAAAATATGGCGATACAGGATATTCGGAATGGCGAAGGATTTGCATTCATTGACCCGCACGGTGGAACAGTTGATCGATTGCTTGATTACATTCCGGAACATCGCCTGAAAGATGTCGTATATTTTGCCCCGTTTGATATGGAACACCCCATTGCTTTCAATGTGATGGAGGATGTCGGTTACGACAAGCGCCACCTGGTCGTGAGCGGTCTTATGGCAACTTTCAAGAAGATATGGGAGGACGCATGGAGCGCACGAATGGAATACATACTTACGAACACACTCCTCGCTCTGCTTGAATATCCAGATGCAACTCTACTCGGTGTCAATCGTATGTATACCGACAAGGCGTATCGGCAGAAAGTTATTGAGAATGTGAAGGACCCAGTTGTAAAGGATTTTTGGACGAAAGAATTTGCAAATTACGGCGATCGCTACACGCAAGAAGCGACACCAGCCATTCAAAATAAAGTCGGTCAATTCACCGGCAATCCTCTTATTCGGAATATCATTGGTCAGCCGAAATCATCTTTTGACATTCGCACGATGATGGACGAAAAAAAGATTCTCATCATCAATCTTTCCAAAGGGCTTGTGGGGGAGACCAATATGCGTTTGCTTGGATCAATGCTCACTACGCGCATTTTCCTCGCGGCGATGAGCCGTGCGAATGAATCCGCAGAAGGACTTGCAAAACTCCCAAATTTTTATTTCTATGTTGATGAATTCCAGAACTTTGCGAACGAGACCTTCGCAGAAATTCTATCTGAAGCACGCAAGTATAAATTAAATCTCATTATCGCACATCAATATATAGAACAGATGGAAGAGGAAGTGCGCGATGCAGTTTTCGGCAATGTCGGTACGACCGTCGCCTTTCGAGTTGGTCCTTTTGATGCCGAGGTTTTGGAGACCATTTTTATGCCGCAGTTTACGAAAGAAGACATTGTAAATTTAGATCGTCGTCAGATTTATCTTTCTCTTATGATAGATGGAGTCGGTTCGCAACCTTTTTCTGCTGTCACAATTCCGCCGATAGAGGCACCACCTGTGTCGTATCGTGAACAAGTTATTACTTCGTCGCGTACACAATTTACAGCGTCACGGGCAGGTGTAGAGGGAGTTATCATAAAAGAATTAGCTGAAAGTGGGGCATCCGAAGCGCCGCATGATGCGCGGATGAAAAAGAAACCGGTTCAATCAGTTCCTCGTCCAATACCAGAACAACCGAGAGTAGAGATTACTCGTCCAGCAATTGTTCATCCGGTTGCATCGACCAAAAGTACCGAAGATCTAAAAACCATTCTGCGCACAATGACAACAAAAAACAGCGCAGAAAAAGATCAAAAACAGACGCAACATCAACAGTCGCTTAAGGGTGCGCTCGCTGAAGTGCTTGAAAAGAGTAAGCAAGAGACGCAAAACAAGCAACAAGCAACCCAGATGTCAGAAGTCGGGGCTCCGACCGAAAGCGTCGAGGGAGAGAAGAAGCCATTTGAAGTTCCAGAAGAAGCACTTCGGAAAGTGCTTAAGGGTGAATAATAATAATTTACTATGCGCATCGCCGGATTGCTCATACTGGTACTTTTCTTCCCAGCATTTGCGCATGCAGGCGAGCCGACTGCCACGATTACAGTTTCGCACGATACTATTTATCCGACCGCAACGGCCGCATCTGGCCTCGCAACAACAACAGCGATTACAGTAAAGTTTTCAGAACAGGTGAGAGCATCAATCAAAATAATGTCTGCAAGTGGAACCAAAATCAGGCAACTGTATCCAAGTTCAGGTTCAAGTTCTAATCCAGTCACAAACCCGACGGCAAAGATTTGGGATGGAAAGAGTGATGCTGGTACAAGAGTTGCTGATGGTATTTACACGATACTTATATCAGCCACTTCAACTGCGCCAGCGCCTGATAATCTTCCGATGACTGACTCGTCCAGAACAATAACGATTGCATCGCCTGATGATGGCTCCAGTGACCCATCTGGAGATTCTTCTGACACAACTGATACGACAACAGACACGACAACTTCATCTTCCGGCGGACCGACAGAATATTTGCCTATACCGACATTACGCATCATAACCAGCGGCGTTCGCACTGTGTCGTCCGGCGCGGACACCGCTTTTACCGCTGCGGTATATGACGGCAAGGGGAACAAACGCGATGATGCTACGGTGACATGGTCATTCGGCGATGGAATGAGGAAGACCGGAGCGAGTGTTTTTCATGCGTACTACGATTCAGGAGAGTATCTTGCGATCGTTCATGCTGTGACATCTGACGGCGGAGATGCACTTAGTGAAATGATTATCACTGTAAAAGATGCCAGTATAAAAATTGTTTCTATATCTCCGCGCGGCATAACTCTTGCGAATAATGATTCGCGCACACTTGATTTATCGCTATGGCGTTTATCGGCTGGAGGAAAGGAATTTAAGATTCCAGAAAATACACATATTCTTGCCGGACGAACTACTCTTTTCCCAACACGAGTAATACAGCTTCCAATTACAGATTCGGCTTCTCTTTTATATCCAAGTGGGGAGGTAGCCACTACATATCCGCTTATCTCAAACTCGCAACCTTCAGAGCAAAAAATCAGTTCCAATACAATACAAGTGGTCAAACCGCTTGCAGTTAATAAAGAACCAATTATCAATAAAAAAGTAAATGTACAAATAAATGAATATGCAGTAAATGCCCCCACAGCGGCGATAGGACTCGCCGCTGTGGGGGCGGCATTGCCGACATCATCTGAAGCGTTGCCTCAAGCGAGTGGTACTAGTATTTTTAAGTCACCGTGGACGCTCGGTTTCATCGGCACCGTTATTCTCGCTGCTGCAGCATTTATATTGATTTGATCAATTACCCGACGGCATTCCTCGACAGGATCACGAAGCGTGAGATGATGCATCACATGAAGCGCATACTAATTTTTTCGCTCGCCTATTATCCGCATGTTGGCGGAGCTGAAGTTGCGCTCAAAGAAATCACTGACCGCATCGGCGTCTATGAATTTCATCTGCTCACAATGAACTTCGGTGGGGAAGCGAGAGAAGAAAAAATCGGGAATGTTTTTGTACACAGAATAGGGAAAAGAGCATCGTATGTTTCTAAAATTCTGTTCGCACCGCGCGCCGCCGCAGCGGCGGCACGCTTGCATCGTGAGCATAACTTCGACGCGTTTTGGGCAATGATGAGCTACATGCTCTTTCCGATCGTCCTTCTCCGATTTATGGGCTTACGATGCCCATATTTGTTGACTCTTCAAGAAGGAGATCCATGGGAGCATATGTTCAAGCGCTGGTTTATTCTCCCATTCAGGCCGCTTCTTTCTTCTGGTTTTAAAAATGCGTCCGCTGTGCAAGTGATATCAACTTATCTCGCAAAATGGGCGAGGAGAATGGGATATCAAGGCGAGGCCTCGATAATTCCAAATGGCGTTGATATTGCCCGCTTCGCACATGTAGGACATCGGAGGTCCTACATTGGGGATACTGGTAATGTGATGCTCGTTACGACATCAAGATTGGTGCATAAAAACGCAATTGATGATGTTATCCATTCACTCGCATTTTTACCTGAACATGTTCGATTTGTCGTGTATGGAGTTGGTCCGGACGAGGTAGAACTAAAAAAACTCGCGAGCGAGATCGGCGTTTCTAGTCGCGTAGAATGGAAAGGACACATTGATCATTCAGAATTACCACGCGCGCTAAGTGAATGCGACATTTTCATCCGCCCTTCGCGCTCTGAAGGAATGGGCATTTCATTTATTGAAGCGATGGCGGCCGGTCTGCCAGTCATCGCGACGCAGGAGGGCGGCATCGCGGACTTTCTTTTTGATGCGAAACGAAATCCTGACAAACCAACAACTGGTTGGGCAGTAGACCATGACTCGCCGGAACAAATTGCGGAGGCGGTTAGAGAGATTTTGAGTAATCCCGATCAAGTAGCGCGTGTTACCTCAAACGCAAAAAAACTCGTTACTGAAAATTACGATTGGAATCTCATTGCAGAGCGAATGCACTCGCTATTGACAAACCTGAAGTAATGCAGTAGTTTGTACACGGATAGTACGGCACACAACAGTGTGTCGAATAAAACAATTAGGAGGAAGTGATGAAGGAAAAACTGCAATATTGCGGCATCCTTTTGCGAGGATATGCAAAAACGAAATCAGAAGTGGAAGATGTGGTCGGACGACTACTCAGATCCGTTGCAAAAGCTACAGAAATCGGGTTCAGTCACATCGCCGTTCTTGTATCGAAGGAAAAAGATTGTGGAGAAACTGGCATCACTGTCATAGAGAGGATCAAGTTCCCATCATCCGTGAGGACGGCAGTCCTTTCTCCAAAAGGAAACGACAGTGATGTTCTAAATGCTGGGATAACCTTCTTAAAGGAATACCGTTGCCAGCATGTCTTTATCGTATCGAACAAAGCGATCGAGTATCTGACTGCCGAAAACGTCAGCAAGATGCTCGCGGCGTTTGATGAATGGGCGCTTGTTGCGGGTCTCGCAGTGCGCGATCCGAAGATTAAGTTCCCGGGGGACGATCCAGATTACATTGGTATTCTGCATGGTCGTATCTCCAATGTGTTCTCGGCGTGGGATATGGGAGCACTCAACATGGTCGGCGGCTTTACTTCCAAGATCGGTGTCGAGGAAACATCCGTGCTCATTCGCCTTGTTCGCGGTGTTAGAAAAATATGCATCGCACCGGTCCTACCGGAAGAACAGACCGGCATCAATGTGAGCGCCTTACGGACTTCCCATCACGAAGCCATCTTCTCCACAAAAAAAGAGCGGCAACTCAAAGAGGCAGAACATGAGGGCGGTTCGTTCGAGCTCATCAGATCGGGAATCCTCTCCGGATACCCAAAATGACAGGTGCTTTCTGTATCTGTACCTTCAAAACCCCGAGCCGCAAGCTCGGGATTTTGCTATACTCACTCGTATATGAACCAGTACAATTTCATTGTTGAACAAGTACGCGCGGCTGGGGATTTACTTATGCGCCTGAGGGAAGGAAAGTTTGACACGCTAGAAAAAGGCGGAGACCCGCGCGACATTGTGACATCAGTTGATATTGCAGTGAACGATTTTCTCACTAACAAAATACGCGAGGCATTTCCCGAAGACACGATTTATTCAGAAGAAGTGAGCGGCACAGTAACGAATGTACAGAATCTTTGGACGATAGATCCCATTGATGGCTCATCGAATTTTTCACGCAGTATTCCGCACTTCGCTATTTGCGTTGCGTTTCTGCAAAACGGCGTCCCGGAAGCAGGTGCGGTCTACAATCCGGTTACAAACGAACTTTTCAGTTTCAAAAAAGACGGCGGAGCATTTTTAAATGATAAGCCGATTCATGTGTCTAGCGAAAACAATCTTTCGAATGCGTTCGTTCTCTTTCATGCGGGCCGCAAGCCGGAATTATGGGAATGGGGCGGGAATGTTTATCGACAACTTCTTGAACACGCGAAGAAAACCAGCAACCTTGCCGGCAGTGCGCTCGATACCTGTTTCGTTGCGGCAGGACGCGTTGAAGCGAATATCTACGGTACGCTTTCCACACTCGACATCGCAGCCGCCATTGGCATCTTGCACGAAGCGGGAGGTGTTCTCGTCGGTGAACAGGGTAAGTCAGTGCCACTCACTCCAACGCCACAGCGTATCATTGCGGCAAATTCAGCGGAAATCGCGAACGCACTTCGCAAAATTCTTTAAGCAATCGCGAAGTCGCGTTGGCGGTCTTTCTCTTCTTCTGATCTAAGCGAGTTACGCGTGGCGATATATTGCTCGGTTATTTCTTTGGCGATGGGACGGTCGTCAAGGATAGCGGCGAGTGCCTCGCGCCAATAGCTTAGGCGTGCGAGGGTGAGCGTGTGGAGGTCTCCTGTCGTCTTTACGAGCGAACGGGCATAAAAGTCAAGAAGAAATGTGATCTTATATGCGCGCATAAGGCGCAGGGAAAGATATTCATCTTCTCCTCGGTTATTACGCACATATTCAACCAAAAGCTGTTCCAGCTTGGGACTGTGCAACATCATATAATTCAAGAAGCGCGCCCAGCCCTCATATTTATTGCCGAAGTGAATCGTCGCGTAGTTCGGCACGCAGTCGAGCATATAGAGCGTATGCTCCATTAATCTGAAGTTGTGCGGGACAAAATCGGTATGGGTAAGGTAGCTAGCATAACGGTCAATCGTTACAGTATTTTCTTTCAGGAAATTTTCTGTTTGTTTTAAAGTTGCGCGGAGTGATTCATCTGGATATGCATGCGCAATTGCATTTTTCAGCCGATCAAAGTCGCGCAGATATTCGATCGAAGATAGAACGGGGAACACTTCTTTTACCGCACGAAGATGTTCATAAGTCGTCGCATGGAATGACTCTTGCGCCTCAAATGCAGAAAGTGCGATGAAGAATTGTTCCTCGATCGTGTGCGCGACAAACACTTTTTCTTGCTGAATGAAGCGTATGATGAGGAAAACATATTCGCCTCTGATGCCGAAGAAGATTTCTTCAGGAATCATAATCTTCTTGTCCGCAAAAGCGAAAGATCTAATCAAATCGCGCGATTTTTTCTCGGATTCAATTTCTTTTTTGCCGTCTTTTTGGCGGCTGGCTTTGATAATAACTTTCGTTCCATTTTTGTTCGTACCGGCGAGCACGAATTTACCGCCTGCCATAAGGTACCGTTCTCCGCTCACATACGGTTGATGCTCATCAATGGATAAGCCGAGCGGCTTCAAAAGGCCAGAAATTGTGATTAGTTCGTTCATTGTTACCGCGTCTGATCTATTCTATACTGCCTATAACCCTATGAAAACCATCCTCGTTACCGGCGCCGCTGGATTTATCGGTTCAAACCTCACAAAAACTCTTCTAGACGAAGGATATAGAGTCGTTGGGGTTGATAACTTTGACGACACTTACAATCCACATTTTAAAGAGGAACATATCGCGCCATTCAGAACAGATCCTAACTTCGTACTTGAGCGCGCCGATATTCGAGATCTTGAAGTGTTGCGCGTTATTTTCGAGCGCGAAAAACCGATCTATGTCGTGCATCTCGCCGCGAAGGCCGACACACGCGATGCTGTGCAAAATCCTCGTCTTTATATATCCGTAAACATAGACGGAACATTGAATATTCTTGAACTCTGCAAGGAACATTCGGTAAGCAATCTTGTTATTGCATCTTCTTCTTCTGTTTATGGCAATTCTTCCCGTGTACCGTGGACCGAAGAGGAGTCAGCTGATCGACCGCTTTCGCCTTATGGTGCGACAAAGCGAGCGATTGAACTTCTCGCACACACTTATCACCACAATTTCGGCATGAACATCACTTGTCTGCGCTATTTTAATGTTTATGGCGAAAATAATCGTCCTGGCATGGTGCCGTATGTCTGGGCTGAAAAACTTTTAAGGAGTGAAGAAGTTGAAATATCAGGAGACGGAAGTCGCAAGCGTGATTACACATATGTCGGTGATATCGTGCACGGGACCATTCTCGCGATGGGGAAGCCGCTCGGCTTTGAGGTGATTAATCTTGGTAACAACACGCCAGCTTCACTAAATGAGTTACTTGCTGTATTTGAAAAGGTGATTGGTACTAAAGCAAAAGTAAAGAGTCGTCCGAGCCACAGTGCGAGTGTTGAAGTTACCTATGCTGACATTAGCAAGGCAAAAAAACTCCTTGATTGGGAGCCACAAACTTCACTTGAAAAAGGTATCGCGCGGCTAATTGCGTGGTTTCGTGCAAACCGACTCGAAGAACCCAAGTAATGTTTTAAGGTGTGCATCCCACGAAAATTTCTCCTCCAAGATTTTATCTGCGCCAGCGACAATTTTTTCTTTCAGTGAGTGGTCAGTAAATAGCCGCGCAATGGCGTCAGCAAGTGCCTGATCGTCTCCTGCAGGAACTAAGAGCCCGCTCTTTTCATGATAGACCGCTTCATTCGTGCCGGGGATATCCGTAGCGATCGTTGGAATGTGTGCGGCGAAACTCGTGAGCACAGTATACGGGAGTCCTTCATATGTTGAATTAATGACATACACTTCAGAATTTTTACGGGTATGCCAGGTCTCTGCTCGCGAGACGCGACCAGGGAAAGAAATAGAGTCAGCGATGCCGAGTTCGCGAGCAAGCGCCTTCAGGCGATCTTCTTCAGGTCCATCACCTAGAATTACCGCTCGTACATCAGGAAATCGCTTTTTAAGAATAGCAACAGCGCGAATAACACCATCGAGTCCTTTCCATTCAACAAGGCGTCCAGTAGTGACAATCTGGTGAGGCACAAATTTTGTCTCGAATGATACTGTCTCGGTCTCTTCCCCGGCATTGTAGTTAACGATGGAACATTCATTTTTGATTCCGTATGTTCGTACAAGCGCGTCGCGCAGATACATCGAGGGAGTGGTCACAATGTCAGCGTGGCGAAGCACAAATCCTTGGATCATCATATATAGCGAAGTGCGCCAGCCGCCTTCCGGTGCCGCTAGAAATTCTTCAAGCCGCTTTTCTGTTCGTCTTTCTTGACTCGCACGTTCCCACGCTTCATCGCCAACAAATTTGAGTACCAATGGTATGCCACGAATTAGATGAACCATAACAGCAGGGAATCCAGCAGCCATCGCATTCTGAACATAAATAAAATCCGCACCGCGCGATGCTTTGAAAAGCAAAATGAAATATTTAAGCAATCGTACGGGAAGGGGGCGTCGTTTGCTTGCGACAAAAAGAGTCGTGCCTTCAATCAATTCCGAAGTACTTGCATAGGCGACAATAACAACTTCGTGTGTGTCACGAAGTCGTTTAGCGAGTTCTTTTGTATAAGTAGCCGGACCGCCGATTTCAGGCGGATAGACCGGTGTGGCGAGTATGATTTTCACGAACATTAGTGTAACATAATTACCACAAAGGACATCCGATGTCCTCCGCGGATTTGGACATCGGATGTCCTAAACATATGAAAGTCCTCTTTATTTCGAATGATTCAACGATATTTAACGCGGCAAGTGCATCGCGCGCGCGAATGCGTTCTTATGCCGTGTTGATGGATGAACTCCATATCGTTTCTTCTGCTTCACCTGATGCGCGAGAAGAACAGGATGGGAACTTGTTTTTACATCCGATACATTCATCAAAACTTTTCCGCGTTAGTGCGCTCGCGAAGCGAGCGCACACTATTATTCTTGAAAAAAGTATTGAAGTTGTTTCTGCACAGGATCCATTTGAACACGGTCTTACAGCGCTGCGCGCTGTTCGAGGAACAAAAGCAAAATTGCACATTCAAGTACACACCGACTTTCTTTCGCAATGGTTCATTAGGAGTGGTAATTGGCGAAGTCCTCGAGTAAGAATGCCGTTTTTAAATCGCTATCGTCGTAGAATTGCTGATCGCGTATTACCATCTGCTGCTGGTATCAGAGTTGTTTCTGAACGGATAAAAAATTCACTTATTGCTAGATATGGCTCGCGTATCCACGAACCATCGGTCATCCCGATAGCAGTTGATTCTGTAGTGCCGGAACAGGTACGATTGCCCGAACATTCCTTTACATTTTCACTCATCGCAGTTGGTCGCTTGGAACCAGAAAAACGAATTGAAGATATTATTGCCGCATTGAAACTTGTCGTGGAGCGCTATCCGATAGCAGGACTCTTTATTGTTGGTGAAGGTCGCGAACGAGCGCGGCTCGAGCGAATGGTACATTCTCTTGGACTCTCGAATAGCGTTATCTTTCTTGGTCATCGTACTGATGCGTGGGGATTGATGAGAAGCGCTCAGGCATTTATACAGGCGAGCGCATATGAGGGTTACGGACGCACCCTTATTGAGGCGGCGCTTGCACGCGTGCCGATTATCACGACTGATGTCGGCATTGTCGGAGAAGTATTTAAGGGCTATGAAGATGTTCTCTCGGCACCAGTTGCAGATCCAACGACACTTTCGCTCCATATCGTTGGTTTCATTGAAGATATGGCGGTACGGAAGGAGCTCCCAATCCACGCTGAAGCCGCAGCGCGTGCGCATCTTGCGACTGTAGGCGATATTCCATCTCGCATTGTCGAAGATCTCGCGCAAATACTCAAACCCGCATGAAGTTACTAATTTGCACACAAGCGGTTGATGTCGAAGATCCGGTTCTCGGATTTTTTGTGCGCTGGATAGAAGAATTCGCGCGGCATTGTGAGAAAGTTATGGTTATTTGTTTACGCGAAGGAAAGTACGCGTTACCGGATAATGTGAAAGTGTATACAATTGGACAAGCAGGAGACAGGATGCAGAGAGCAGCAAAACTAATTTCCGTTGTGTGGAAACATCGCCATGACTACGACGCAGTGTTTGTTCACATGAATCCGGAATACATAGTTGCCGCAGGTCTTTTGTGGAGATTCACGGGGAAGCGCATAACTCTATGGTATACCCACAAAAGTATCAATCTGAAATTGCGTATAGCAGTTCTTTTCGCCCATGTGATTTTTACGGCTTCAAAAGAAAGTTTCCGGCTTAAAAGTGCAAAGGTTCGCGTCATGGGTCATGGCATAGATACGGATTTCTTTTCTCCTGATTCAAATATTGTGCGTGGCGACTGGATACTCTCAGTCGGACGGCTTATGAAAAGCAAGCGGCATGATCTCGCTATACGAATAGCGGCGCAAGAAAATAGGGAATTGCGTATCGCTGGCGAAGGTCCAGAACGAGAGCATCTTGAAGCACTTGCTCGCGAGCTTGGCGCTCGTGTACAGTTTCTTGGAGCGTTAACCCACTCACAAATCCGTGATGAATATCGCAGAGCCACATATCTTATTCACACAAGCGAAACAGGAAGCTTGGACAAAGTAGTGCTTGAAGCACTTGCCTGCGGTCTGCCGATCCGCACCAATGATCCAGCACTCAAAGCGTTAGAGAATGTTGATCCATTCTATGTCAACGAGCATCATTCGCTTCAGCATCTGATTCCGCGTATAATGGACATTTTACGGAGATAAAATAACTACATCACTTAAAAGATATGGAAAAAATTGAATTATTCCTAATCCCGTTTGCTCGCAAGACCACTTTCAACGGTGTTCTGCCATCAATAGTAGAAAGTTATAGTGCACAAGTAGAAACCCACGAAGTTGCTCATAACAATCTTATATTTCTTCTCTTGCGGCAGCCGTGGCGATCCTCACGACATATTCTGTGCATACATTGGTCATCCATGTTATATGGAAGCAAATATATCCCTAAATCAATAATACTTTTTATTGGGAATTTTTTTGCGCTCACTGTATTGAAATTCCTGTACAAATTTAAAGTAGTATGGATTATACATAATAACTATGCGCATGATTATCCGCATCCAAGAATAGATATGTTTGGGCGCTGGCTATTGCGCTTGTATGCAGATGTTCTTGTCGCGCAACAGGATAAAACAATGCGTCAGATTCTTATGACATATCCTCGAAAACGAGTTATATGTATTCCGCACTGCAATTATCTCAGTGCCCCCTACGCGTCTCTAAAAGAAAACAAGTCGCAAATGCGCAAGCGATTCGGTTTTGCTCAGAATGATATAATTCTCCTTTTGCTCGGAGCAGTGCGTCCATATAAAAGGGCTGAATGTTTTATACAAGCACTCCGAACGCTTGGGTCTTTCCGCGACTCGCGCCTGCAGCTTTGGGTTGTCGGCAGACCAGATCTGCAGTATTTAAATGCACTTACCGAACATGCTAAGGATCTGACATGTGTACGGTTTGATTGCGAGTTCGTGCCTGATAACGATTTGCCCGCATACGCAGCCTGCGCTGACTACGCCGTTTTTTATTTTGATGAATCATCATTAACATCTGGGGGTGTGATGCTCTCGCTTTCACTGGGACTTCCAGTTATCGCGCGGGATATCGCCGGAACTGAAATCATACGGACCGGCGAAAACGGTTATATATTTAAGGATTTCTCGGGGCTTTTAGAAATTCTAAAAGCTTTACCTAGCATGTCTTTGCCGTCGCGGGAAAGTGTACTTATGTCATTACACGGCACTGATTTTGCAGAAGTTGAACGCAAATATTTTGAATTGTATGACTCCCTGGTCTGATGCTACAGTAGCTGGATATGGCATTGATGCTGAAGCTAGTCGCATGAATACAGCGAATGTAAAATCTTTTGAAAATAAACGCTGGATCTCCTTTCGGCAATCGGTTGAGTTTCGCCACACTGCGGCGCTCGAACTTATTGGGGAAAGTCCAGTATTGGATATAGGATGCGGAGATGGGCTTTTAATGGATCTTTTGCGCGATAAGGGTATTGAAGTTGTTGGTGTAGATATATCAGATGAAGCTGTTAAAACATGCGTAGCGCGTGGGTCACATGCAGAAGTTATAGAGTCCGCAGAGACACTTCCATTCCCCGATGCAAGTTTTGAACATGTCGTTCTGTTGGACATCTTGGAACATGTTTATAATCCAGTTTCTATTCTTGCGGAGGCGCGGCGCGTAAGCAAAAACTATGTTATTATCGGCGTGCCGAATTTTTCATCACTTCCTGCGCGCCTGCAGATGCTTGCTGGAAAAGTTCCCGAGAATAATCGCCCCAAGAAGGGACATATATACTGGTTCAATTGGCAGGTTTTATCCAATCTTGTACGGCAATGTAGATTGCGCGTAACGGCAGTGCGAATCAATGCACCGTGGGAGCGCATGCCGATCATTGGTCTGTTCATGCACGCTCTGGCGCGGCGGTTCCCAAACTTATTTGCGCTTTCGTTTGTTATCATGTGTCATAAAGAGCCACACGCGTAATATGCCTTCTCCTCTTAAAATAGGGTTTATCGCAGAACCATACGAGGAGGTGGGAGCTTCCGGAATGGGTTATTCAGTGTTAGAAACTGCAAAAACGCTCGCCGCGCATTCCGGATCTTATGAGTTGACCATCTATTCATCAAAATCTATTGATCCGCGCCTTGTGCCCGGTTCGTACCATAATGTCATTGTGCCCAAAAGTCTGGCAGGAAAATTTTTTCGCTTTTTGTGGATGAAGAAAGAAGTTGACATACT
>JAZDHA010000028.1:0-12341 GCA_043806295.1 bacterium
AGGCCATTGCCCGTACCTGCTGTTACCGGAGGCGTTGTTGTCGTTGTAGTAGTTGTAGTAGTTGTTGAACCGCTACCACCACCTAAATTGAACGCTGCGCGCGAGATAGAACCGAAGTAGCCAGCTGCTGGGCTAACACCCTTCGCTTTCTGCCACGCAATTACTGCGGTCTGCGTCTGGGTACCAAAGTAGCCAGTCGCACCTGCTGGAATTGCATAGCCGCCCGCGATAAGCGCGTTTTGAAGACAAGTTACATCGCTACCAGACGACTTCATCGTGAGATCCTTTGTAAAGGAGCACGAAGTCGTTGTAGTTGTACCACCTGTCGTACCGCTAGTCGCTTGGCCATTAAGAGCCGCATTGACATTTGCGATCGTATCAGCACCTGCACCGAACGAAGAGAGCAACGAGAGAATCGATGAGATCTGCGAGGCAGTCAATGATGCCGCATGCGCCATAGGCGCAAGAGAAAGCATTGATGTTGCCATTGCAAGTCCTGTCGCTACCGCTGCAACTCTTGCGATCGCTTTTGTAGTTACTGTTTGCATAACAATTATTAATGATTTTAGAAGCACTTGATAATTAAGTTTTCGCACAAATACAAAGCACTTTCACACTATCCCACAGCGTACGGTATCGACCAGTACGCCATGGATTAGTTGGTAAGGGTTGACGCGCCTCCGCAATTTGCAGAGGCACTATTCAGTTATCAAAGTACGCCCTTTCGAGAACAATGTCCCCGCAAGGACTGTTGCACAGTATACAGCGGAAACAATCTTTCATCGATACGGCTATGTGGATAACAATAAGGATAAGGACGCAAAAGGAGACCGTTCCGCCATCTGGCGGAGGCCTTTTTCTGCACTATGCTCCAATCGCTATCACAAGTTGTATGTTAGCAAATAAATGCCTTCTACGCAAGAGAATATGTACTCCAACGGCGCTCACCTTCCTTTAAGACAATTCCTGAACTAATGAGAGCCGAGAGTTCGCGTTGAATGGTTTTTTCAGAGACACCACGAATAAGGGTTGAAATGTCTTTTATACTCACTCTCTTCTTATCTTTTATAACGGACATTATTGTTTCTCGTCTGTCCTTTACAATCGGAGGCGGACTTGCCTTCGGCAAAATATGTCCTTTATGAATTGCGGATGTCCTTTTGAGTTCCCTCTGATTTGTGTTTCGTAGAGCATCGTGAGAGATTACATTTTTTGCGATTGTAGCTAGCGTTGGCGTCTCGTCAAGAAGGATCCGCGGATCTTCATAATCGGCGATTTCTTGAAGCAGGATATGTGCCTCGCGAGTAATTGTATCGGCATTCATTGGAGAAAGAGAGCCGCCTATTCGTGCTATGGAAAGCATACTTGAAAGAGCAAGAAGTTCTCTAGAAAGAGTAGATCGCACAGCATTTGATGACAGAACAGCTCCATCAACAAGCCCAATCGCTATTGAGTCAATACGATTTCTCAAGGACACTGAACCAGCGAATGCCGGTGCAATGAGGTGGATTGCTTTTGCGAGTCGTTCGGCTTTTTTATAAATGAAGACCCTTCGTATGTCCTTTTCAAATATATCATTAAATATACCTTTTTCTAGGACAAAGTCCTCTGAATTCGGGGTTTTACCTTTTATTTGAATTTGTCTATTTTCAGGTGTATGTCCTATATCAGATAATTCGTGTCTCATACTGTATAGGACAGTATATATCTCCATTGTAAGCATGCAAGTTTTTCATTTCTCATTTACACATTAATGCAGTGAGAAATGTTACAATATACACACTGTATAATATGGCTCGTAAAAATAACATTGACTCACGGCGAAATAAAGAGGTACGGAAATATGGTACGCTCGTTCGCTATGCTTCTGCTGTTGTACTTCTTGCGGCGGGAGTTCTTCTTATACTCGCAATATTTGGAGCGGCAGGTCCAGTTGGAGACACTATCTTTTCCGCAAGTTATGCAATTGTTGGTTTCGGATCCTTCTTGTTACCGCTCGCTATGATAGCTATTGGGATTTATGCTGGTTTTGGCCGTCCTATACTCGCTCCTCTCACTACTTCCGGTCTCCTGCTCTCTCTTGCCTCTTTTCTAGCTTTTGCTGGTCTTTTTCCTGGTACTCGTTTTGGCGGTGAGGCCGGAACATGGCTTGGAAAAATTCTTTCCGAGTTTTTTGGATTTTGGGGTGCGCTAGTGCTTCTTGTTGCAACGATTGCTATCGGTGTTGCGATTGTAATCGATATTGAAAAACTCGTGGAACTTTTTGGTGGTAATGTGATTTCACTTTGGGAGCGCATTCGTTCTAATAGAAAAAGTGACGATGAATATGTAGATGACGAACTTAATGCTGTTGGCGTGCAAGGGTCCGAAGATGAAACATACGAACAAGGACACATTGCACAACCAGAACGAGATCCTGTTGTGAATGTCTTCAACCGTGCTGTTAACGACTTTCGAACAAATGTTGGCATAGCGAACTTTGATGCGGAATATGAACCGCCGCCGCTTTCTATTCTTGGAGCAGATCGCGGCAAGCCAGGAGTCGGGGATATAAAGGCAAACGCAAATATAATAAAACGCACATTCCAAAATTTCGGCATCCATCTTGAGATGGACGAGGTATCGGTAGGTCCGACAGTAACGCGCTATGCGGTAAAGCCAGCCGAGGGTGTACGCCTTTCAAAAATTGTTTCTCTCGCAAATAATTTGGAGCTTGCACTCGCGGCACATCCTGTTCGCATTGAAGCGCCTATTCCAGGGAAATCGCTGGTTGGAATTGAAGTACCAAACACAGTAAAAGCGATGGTTGGTCTCGGAGGACTTCTTTCATCACAAGAATGGTCTGAAAGTAAAAAACCATTAATAGCAGCACTCGGCCGAGATATAACAGGCACGCCGCACTACATCAACATAGCAAAGATGCCGCATGCGCTTGTCGCAGGAGCAACTGGTTCCGGAAAATCGGTCGCCATTCATGCAATTATTACTTCTCTTCTTTATAGAAACGGTCCGAATCAGTTGCGTTTTATTATGATTGACCCGAAACGAGTTGAACTAACTGCATACAACGGCATTCCGCATCTTTTGACTCCAGTAATTACCGATCCAAAAAAGACAATCTTTTCTCTCAAATGGGCGGCAAAAGAAATGGAACGTAGATACAACATTCTTGAAGCGGAACGAGTGCGCGATATTAATTCATATCATACAACCGTTTTTGAACCGGCTAAGGCAAAAAACCTGCCTGCCGGTAGGCAAGGTGCAGTTGATATGCCTGAAGCACTTCCATACATTATTATCGTCATAGATGAACTTGCGGATATAATGCACAGTTTCCCTCGTGAACTTGAGGCCTCTATTGTTCGTCTCGCTCAAATGTCACGCGCAACAGGTATACACCTCATCCTCTCCACGCAACGCCCATCAGTTAATGTCATCACGGGTCTCATCAAGGCAAATGTGCCAACACGAATGGCACTTCAAGTCGCCTCTCAAATTGATTCCCGCACTATCCTAGATAGTTCTGGAGCGGAGACATTACTTGGCGCGGGCGATATGCTTTTCCTCTCTAGCGAGATGCAAAAGCCCGTACGAATCCAAACGGCATTTATTAGTGAAAATGAAGTGAAGAGGGTCGTAAGTTATATCAAGAACCACAATGCCGGAGATCTCTCTAGTATCGATTTTGGCGGTAGCGCTACAAATATTGAACAAAACGATTTCGGCGGTTTTATGAGTAACGGCTTTGACACAGATGACATCGACGATAATTTATACGAAGACGCGCGTGTAGCTGTTGAAGAGGCGGGTCGTGCCTCTACATCATATCTGCAACGGAAATTAAAAATCGGTTACTCGCGTGCTGCACGGATAATGGATATCCTTGAAGAACACGGCGTCATAGGCCAGGCCGATGGATCAAAACCGCGCGAGATATTGACTCGCCGTGGTATACCAGTCGAAAACGAAACTGCTTTTAACGGAAAAAATAATGAGGAAGAGGATAATTTCTAATAAAAAATATGACTAAGTATTTGACTCTTTTTGTTCTTTTCATTCTCATAGGGTATGGATTTATAAAAGCATTGCCCCTTATTCAAGGACCTTCAATATCTATTACATTCCCTGAAGACAATACGACACTTCCTGACGGCATTGTGACCGTTAGCGGAAAAGCGGTACGCGCCGCGCAATTGACACTTAATGGAGTGCCAACTCTCCACGAAGAGGATGGCAGTTTTTCGTCAACACTTACCTTCCCTCGCGGAGGGTCTATACTTACCTTCGTGGCTACCGACCGCTTCGGGAGACGCACGACTGATACGCGCACGGTGTTCGTTCCCTGAATTTCTTACACCTTAAACCTTACATCTTAAACCTATATTTCTATGGCCTTCGGAAAACCAAAAAAAGAAAAAGTTCTAAAGACCGTTACCGCTTCTAGTACTGATAAAAGCGAGAAACAGAAATCCATCGAACAAGCATTGAAAGAGATTCGCACAAAATTCGGCGATGAAGCAATTACGGTCTTTGGCGCCGGTACCCCGCAGAAAATACCGACAATATCAACTGGATCCATCGGACTTGATGCCGCTCTAGGTGTCGGAGGTCTTCCCTGCGGTCGCATTATTGAAATATTCGGACCTGAATCATCCGGAAAGACGACGCTTGCTCTTCATGTCATCAGCGAGGCACAAAAGATTGGCGGTATTGCGGCATTTGTTGACGCTGAACATGCCCTTGATCCTGAATATGCGCGGCGCATCGGAGTTAAACTTACTGAACTTCTTATTTCACAGCCAGACACAGGTGAACAAGCGCTTGATATTGTTGAGTCGCTGGTACGAAGTGGAAATGTTGATGTAATCGTCATTGATTCGGTTGCCGCACTCACGCCAAAAGACGAAATTGAAGGAGAGATGGGCCAGCAACATGTGGGCAAGCAAGCGCGGCTTATGAGTCAGGCGCTTCGCAAACTCACTGCGATCGTTTCGCGCAGTAAGACGATTGTTATATTCATCAATCAAATCAGAATGCAAATTGGTGTGATGTTCGGAAATCCGGAAACAACTCCTGGCGGCAAGGCCTTAAAGTTTTATACATCTGTACGACTTGATATCCGTCGCATCGCCTCAATAAAAAAAGGTGAAGAGGTTGTTGGCGGACGAGTACGGGTAAAGGTGGTGAAGAATAAAGTTGCTGCGCCATTTAAGACCACTGAATTTGATCTGCTTTATAACGAGGGCATAAGTCGCGAGGGCGAGCTAATCGCTCTCGGTGAGAAGTATGGACTCGTAGCAAAATCCGGTGCGACCTACAAAATCCTGCCTGCCGGCAGGCAGGGGGCGACAGAAACAAAGCTCGGCGTCGGGTATGATGCTTCACGCAAGTTCCTGAGTGAGAACAAAGACATCGCAAAAGACCTCTTGAAACAAATCAAAGCAAAACTCGCCGAGAATTGAACTTCAATCTTTAGGAGCGCGCTGTAGCGAAGAAGCTCACGAGCATGCGGTATGTCTCGCGAATGAAGTAAATGAGTGCGGTGAATGATATGATTGCGAGTGCCTGAACAATTAGACGAGTGTGCCGAAAGGCCTCAAAATAGAAACGACCAGTTTCGGTAAAGTCACCTGAGTGCGGCATATTCTCAAAGATGCGCGCAACCCAGACATGCTTCCCAATCCCCCAGAGGGCGAGGGTGAGCGTTATAAAAGCAAGCACTGCTGTTGAAATAATCAACCCTAATATATGTATTAAGTGCACGCGACGCATTACATTTTTTTCTATATCAGTACATTCGCCCAGCTCAGTATTTTCAATCATAGCGTTGTTGATCATAGGTTTGTTTGAAAAGTTTTTTAGCACGATGCACTCGCGTTTTTACTGCAGGAATAGAAAGTTTTTCTGACTCGGCAATCTCCTCTTGCGTCTTTCCTTCAATAAACTGCAACCGCAAAATCTTCGCAGCTGTTTCAGGAAGCTTGGCGAGTGCGGCGATAACTTCATCTCGTATAGAGAGATCTTCAATAAATTCTGCGCGCGCGTCTGGAAGCGATTCGTAGTGCTCTGGTTCTAGTTCTACCATCTGCCCATTCTCCTTCCGTCTAGCAACATACTTAGTGTAGGCAACGCGATTCAGAATCGTATATGCCCACGAAGAAAATGTCGCACCTGATTGCTCTTGATATTTGTCAGCATATAGATACATTTTAGTAAAAGCATCTTGCACTGCTTCTTCTGCATCTTCCGAAGAAAATAAAATCTTGCGTGCCCTTCGAAGAAGGGCTACTTCGTAGCGACGAACAAGAACGGCAAAAAGTTCGGGCTCACGCCTTGAGCGCGCGAGAACCTCGGCGTCCGATATGGCACTGATATCTTTTCCAACACTTGAAAAACTCATTGTATCTGTTAGCATACACGAATCCGCTTCAGGCGGTACTTTTTATAACTATTTATGGCTATTTTAAGTTACAACGAAATTCTTCCAAAGACGATTATTAATTACAACAACGAACCATACGAGGTTCTTTCCTCGCATATTTTTCGTATGCAGATGCGCAAGCCAGTAAATCAGACAAAATTGAGGCATCTTGTCTCTGGAAAAGTTCTTGAAATTTCTTTTCATCAAAATGAAACTGTGCAAGAAGCCGAAGTTGATACGATGCAGGCGGTATATCTCTACACGCGGCGCCTGCCTGCCGGCAGGCAGGAAAGTTGGTTTGCAGAGGAAGGAAATCTAAAAAATCGTTTTTCATTTCCAGAAGATGCAGTGAGCGATAAAGTACAGTGGCTTTCTCCAAACAGCGTCGTAGAGGTGATGACTTATGAAGAAACACCGATGACAATCAAAATACCTGTAAAAGTTGAACTTGAAGTACGAGAAGCACCGCCAACCATAAAAGGCAATACTGCAACCGGCGGTACCAAGACCGTAGTGCTTAATACTGGAGCGAAAGTAAATGTTCCTCTCTTCATTAACGCCGGCGATATCGTTCGTATTAACACCGACTCAGGTGAATATACAGAGAGAGTAGAGAAGGCATAAGTATAGCCGGTATTCTGCTACAATAGTCAGAAATGCAAAAAGATTTTGACGGTTGGAATGAACAGAAAAAGCAAATAGACGCTTCAGATTATTTGCCGCTTTATCATGCGCGTGAAATTCGTTGGTGCCGTCTTGGTACTAATGTTGGTTTTGAACAAGATGGTACTGGCGAAGGGCGTGCGCGTCCCGTTTTGGTTTTGAAAGCATTTAGTCGCTCTGTTTGCTTGATTGTTCCGCTCACGACATCGGCCAAAAAGAATCCCTATCATGTGCCCGTTGGGAAAATTGAGGGACGAGTTGCGTTCGCGATAATCTCGCAAATTCGTCTTATTGACACCAAACGGCTTGACCCGAAGATTCAAACGCTTGATAAACTCACCTTTGAAACAATACGAAAAGCCGTCAAAGACATGCTTTAACGGCTTTCCTGTTCTCCCCCTTGCGGGGGCCAGCCCGAAGGCATTTGTCCAGTCAATATAGCCGAGCTAACCTAAAAAGTCAATGTGCTGTGTCTGTGGACAACTTTACACAAACGCAGGCGACATCATCCGCATCAACACTGACTCCGGCACCTACACCGAACGGGCCGGCAAGGCGTAGTACTTTACTTTTATCCCTGCAGATGTACATTATCGGATAGAAAGATCATTCAATCCATGAAAGGAGGATTAAGATGCCAAGAAATATTTGCCATGTCATCGCATGCTTCGGTCGCTGTTTCCCATTGTGCGAGTTTACGGATGAGACCTCAGAAAATTGGCCTGAAGGCCATACTTATGTGAATGAAAGAGAAGCAGATATATACCGCCACATCTCGGAATTCATAGGGAAGATAACATGTTCTACTTGCCGTGAGAGATTCATAGAGCGGTGGAAAAAATTGGTACTTCCTCGGTCTTCATTCGGGATATCGCACTTCTGCAAAAATCCTAACTGGGTTGCCGAAGGAATTTAAGAGAAATCCCGCGCCACGCAGCGCGGGATTTTGTGTCATGTTATGCGATATCGTTATGCGGCAACATAAGGCAGAAGCGCCATGAAACGAGCGCGCTTGATTGCCTGCATAATGTCCCTTTGTTTACCGGCTGGAATACCAGTTCGTTTTTTAGAAAGCATTTTTGCATGAGAATTCGTGAACTGCTTCAGGTATGCGACATCTTTATAGTCAGTAAATTTCTTGATCTCTATTTCTTCGCGTTCAGATTGATAGGCCATAAAATTCAGGTTTAAGTTGTAAGGTATAAGAAAATACTAAAACGGGATATCCTCGGGATTGATTTCTTCATCTGGATATTTTATTTCATCCGCATCTTTTCCACCAGAAGCGGATCCACCTTCGGCAGGTGCGTTATGAGAGACATTTGCACCACCACCTTTTCCTCCATCACCGAATTGAAAATTATCCACAACAATTTCAGTGCGATATTTTTTCTGACCATCGCTTTCCCACGATCGCGTTTGAATCCGTCCTTCAACAAAAAGTGGACGGCCCTTTTTCATATACTGTGCAATTATTTCTGCTGATCGACCAAATGCCACAATGTTATGAAATTCAGTTGCCTCTTTTTTCTGTCCATTTTTATCCTTGTATGTTCGATTTGTCGCAAGTCCAAAAGAAACCAGTTGTTGTCCGGATGGAAGCGCCTTCAGTTCAGGATCGCGAGTAAGATTACCGTAAAGAAATGCTTTGTTGAGATACATAGTTTAATTATAACGCGACATTTTCAAGCGCGGTATCTAATTCAACATCAAAAGTCGCTTCTGGCTCATCCTTTACACGCTCAGGTGCTTTGCGAGAGAGTTCGCGTATCTCAACAGAATGACGAGCTGAATCTTTCGTTGTAAGAAGATCAATAAAACGAATGATTTTAGTGTTGCCACTTATCGCTCCGATAACTTCTGCATGATTAGAAGATGGTGCTTCGTATGCAATCCAACAAAAATAGGCGGCATCAAAATCACGACGACCAGCGGTCTCCTGCCTTGAAATAGTATAAGAAAGTTGAATCTTTTCTGGTTCCCCTTCGGCAACAATCGTGCCTTTTTTTTCAATGAGTTCACGCACAGCGTGATACGCTTTTTTTACTTCTTCAACAGGAAGTTCTGGATCAATATGAAAACCGAGCTCATACACACGAAGTTCTGAAACCCCATCTTCTAGGGTTTCGTCAACACTTATGTCTGTATCCTGCTTTGCCATAATGGCGGCATCCTAGCACGAGAACAGACCGCCCGCAAGCATCAAAAAACCGCGACTCTTTTCCATAGAGCCGCGGTGTCATCTTATCTGGAGCTAAGGTTTTTTTCGAGGAGCACGATGCGACAGTCAGAAGGATTCCAGATAGTTCTGATCCAGAGCGCGTCCCGTTCCTTTCGTGATTCACGCCAAGCCTCAGAAAACGGAACGCTCCAGTAACCAGTGTTGCCACACAACATGGAACCTGGGAAGAAGTACCAGTTCTTGTCTTTCATCGCCGGGACCGGGTTCATTTCCGGATTCTGACAAAGCCATTTCCAATATTCAATCCCCGGTATGTAGTATTTGCCACCATAAGTATCCATAACATACCTCATAACCATGTAGATCGGAGCGTCATTAAATTCCGGAAGGTTGGGAATGAACATCTTGAGATTACTGAATTTAATCCTCTGGGTCTCGGGATTGAGTGTGTATTTCCCAAAATCTGCTCTATCAACACTCCGAGAAAGGGCTGCGTAGTTCTGTAATCTAGGATCTACAATTACTGCTTCCGTCTTTATTTGAGAATTTTTCCAACCTAATAAGCACCTGAAAACTTTTTGAACGAATTCTTCAATACTTTCCATAACTGCCTCCGTCTGTTCATTTTTGTACTGTTTTCTGGTGGAACAGTATACTTACTTACTCAAAAAGTCAACTCGATTTGACTAAATATAAGAACTCAAATACTATATAATCATATTAAATTATAAGACCCAGAAACATATGTCTACTCTATCCGTTCCACTCACCCCAAAGCTTGAAGAGTTTATAAACAGCCAAGTTAAAAGTGGTCGTGCCGCCAACAAAGCCGATGTTGTCCGTCGTGCTCTTGTTTCTTTTTCTGAAGAAGAGGCCGTGCAAGAAGTATTGCTTGCACGAAAAGAAATTAGTGTAGGTAAAGGTCTCACGGGCGACTTACGCGAGCTCATGAAACGCGTGTAGCTTGTTACCCGTATATGATTAAACTTATTTACGCACCGCGTTTCGTGCGCCATTTCAAACATTTACCAAATGAACTCCAGGAAGAAGCACTTGGGAAAATCGCGTTGTTCAAACTTGATAAAAACCACATTGGGTTAAAGGTTCATAAATTGCATGGACCGCTTGCTGGATTATTTAGTTTTTCCGTCAATTACAAAACGCGCATTGTGTTTGAATACATCTCAAAAAATGAAATTGTGTTACTCTCTATCGGCGATCACGACATATATAACTAATGGGTTAACAGATACTCCGCATTTGCGAGAAGAGTAGCGCGGACGGTTTCCAGGTCTTCGCCGCGAATTGTTGCGATTTGTCTAACGACTTCTATGACAGCGAGAGGATCGTTTCGTTGCCCGCGGCGAGACACAGGTGCAACATAAGGAGCATCGGTTTCTGAAAGAATGTTCGCGAGCGGTACTGTGCGAATTATTGCATCATATTCGTGCGCGAATGTGATAACTGCCGTAAAAGAAATTACAAAACCGAGTGCAAAAAATTCTTTCGCTTCTTCCAAAGTACCGGCGAAAAAATGAACAACCCCTCGCAGATTCGGGTATTTAGCTTTTTCTTCTTTCAGTATTGAAATCAAATCCAGATATGCATTATCAGTTTTATTTGAGCGCGCATGAATCACGAGTGGCTTATTAAATTCTACGGCAAGCGCAATATGTTTTTTAAAAATATCTTTCTGTGTATCTTTATCTATTTTTGAATTAAAATATTCCAAACCGCACTCTCCCACAGCAACTACTTTTGGATGTTTTGCGAGTTCTAAAAATGCTTTCGAATCAAATGATGCGTGGCTTGGATGCAGTCCAACGGATGCGTAAAGACCTTCATTTTTTTCTGCAAGAGAAACTGCCTCTTTTGATGACTTTAAATCATCGCCAATTACAATCGCTATAATGCCTTTCTCGCGCATTTGCGCGATAATTTCTTCTCGATCGTGGTCGTATTGCTTAAGCTGCAGGTGGCAGTGTGTATCAATATACCTAGCGATCATAGACGCGGGAAAAGATTCTCTGGTTTTTTATTTTCAAGCACGGCTTTTTTTATAATTTCGCTCGTTGTCGGCATAAATGGATTCAAAAGGTGACCTATTTGATAGAGCTCAGTGGCGAGTTCTTCAATGAGTGTGCGACCTTTTTTTATATTTTCTTTCACGATTCTAAATGGTTCTTCGCGCGTAATGCGCTCATCAAGCGCTTGTATGCGTTCCCAAATTAAATCCATCACGCGATTGAATTCAAATGCGTTAATCATGTCCCAATATTCTTGTGGAAATGGCGACGGCTCTGGCCGCGCGATTGGTTCTTCAAGATGCGTCTCTGCGAGTTTCATCACTCGTGCGACCAAGTTCCCGAGACCGTTTGTAAGATTTGCCGTATACCATTCATGACAACGCTCATCAGTGAAATCAAAATCCTCTGTTGGGTGTCCGTGGCGCAAAAGAAAGTAACGAACTGCATCAACACCGTAGCGATCAATTGGTTCATTTGGGTCAATGACATTACCTGTCGATTTGCTCATCTTCCGTCCGTCTGATGTCACATATCCGTGAACAAATACGGTCGTCGGCAACGGCACACCTGCAGAAAGAAGCATCGCTGGCCAATAAATTGTATGAAATCGATTAATGCCCTTACCAACTATGTGAGTTTTTTGTTCAGCGGATACCCAGTATTTTTGATATACATCAGCATCAGTCGCATATCCAAGCGCTGTGATGTAATTGGCAAGTGCGTCGTACCAAACATAGAGATATTGATCAGGATCATCAGGGACAGGTATGCCCCACCCTTTCGCTCGCACAGCCGTTCGTGACACACTGAAGTCCTCTAGTCCTCCGCGAATAAAAGAGGTAATTTCATTCTTACGGATTTCTGGAATAATTTTTAGTTTCCCGGATTCAATGAGTTCAAGTAATTGATCACGATATGCTGATAAACGAAAAAAATAATTTTCTTCTTTTATTTCTTCTAGAAATTTCCCTGGATGTTCCGGGCACTCGCCGTTCACGAGATTTTTTTCGGTCTTAAATTCTTCACATCCAACGCAATAGAATCCGCT
>JAZDHA010000029.1:0-2592 GCA_043806295.1 bacterium
GAGTACTTTTTCGGGGTGCGCGTCTTCTGTCCCTTGCCTGATGGCTTGCCCCACGCGGTCTTAGCGCGCTTCAGTCCTCTACCCTGCTTGCCCTCGCCACCGCCGTGAGGATGATCAACAGGATTCATAGCGGTACCACGAACTGTAGGACGAATACCCATCCAACGACTACGACCCGCTTTACCGATAACAACAAGATTGTATTCCTCATTACCGACTGCACCGATAGATGCCCAACAGAGATCTGAGACCTTGCGAATTTCAGTTGAAGGAAGTTTTATCTGCGCATATCCGGCATCATGCGCAATTACTTCAGCAAAATTTCCTGCACTTCTAACCAGAGCCGCGCCAGCCTTAGGAGAAAGTTCAATGTTATAAACAAATGTACCGACCGGAATCTTTCCAAGAGGCATTCTATTTCCAATAGCAATCGATACATTTTCTCCGACAATAAATGAACTGCCTACCTTCATTTCTTTCGGTAAAATAACATAACGGCGTTCGCCATCGTGATAAAGTGCTAGACCGATAAATGCCGAGCGAAATGGATCGTACTCAACTGTTTCTATTTTGGCAGGAATATTTTTCTTATTGTATGAGAAGTCAATTGTGCGAAATTGCCGTTTATGTCCTCCTCCTTTATGGCGCGTCGTAATACGACCGAAAGCATTTCTACCTCCTTTACTTCTATTCTTTTTCAGCAATGGTTTGTGCGGTGCATCACCAGAGAGAAGCTCCCGATATGGAAGCGTTGTCATAAAGCGGCGACTTTTTGTGGTTGGTTTATATGTTTTCATGATACGAATGGTTAACGAATGGAGACGAATAATACGGATTATGAAAACTGTATAGTATCCCCAGAATTCAGATATACATATGCTTTTCGGCGCGTGGCTCGTGTTCCAATTCCTCGTTTGGTGCGCATTGCTTTTTTCTTACCAGGAAGATTCACGATGCGTATTGAGCGTGGCTTAACATTGTAAATTTCTTTGATTGCACCAGCAACATCTGATTTAGATGCGCGTTTTGGAATCTCGAAAGTGTATACTCCCTTTTCCGTCATGATGAGCGATTTTTCAGAAAACCAAGGCGCGTGAATAATCTCGTGGGCAATACCGTCTTGCAACTTAGCCGCACGCGCATGGTGAATCCTGCTCCGTTGGCTGGCGTACTGCTCCTTCTTGCTGTTTACTTTTTTAGTACCAAAAATTGCCATAATAATTTATTTAGTTGTTGTTCGTGCAATAAGAGCCGCAAACGCCTCTTCCGGCTTTTCGATTACAAGATATTTATACGACATAACTTCAAGCGGATTCAGATTGCGCATTTCCTCAGTCATTATATTTCCAAAATTATGGAAACTTTTTATCGTGTTTGCATCATAAGCGGCAGTAGCGATGAGTGCTGCATTTTTCTTTTTCATAAGATATTTCGCATCTGCACCTTTTGCGAGCGCAGCAATTGTCAACTTCGCTGTTGCGGTGGATGGCGCGGCAAAAGTAAACTTATCAACAAGAATTATTTCACCATCTTTAGCTTTCCTCGAAAGCACCGAGATTAATGCATTTATGCGCATCTTTCGATTTATCTTCTCGCTATAGTTTCGTTCCGAACGCGGACCAAATGTGACACCGCCATGACGCCAGATCGGTGAACGATTGGACCCTGTGCGCGCTTGGCCTGTGCCTTTCTGTTTCCACGGTTTCTTTCCGCCACCGGAAACTTCCGAGCGATCTTTCGTATTGGCACGGTTTTGTCGTGCATTTGCTTGCATTGCCGTTGTTACCTGATGTACCAAATCAGCGCGCCAAGGGGCGTTAAATATTTTTTCAGGAAGAGCGATGGTTCCGACTTTTTCTCCCTTCATCGAGAAAATTGACATCTCATTCGGTGCCTCCTTTGTCTTCTTTGCGATTTTATTTGCGGTTGCCATAGTATTCAAATTAATTCGATACAACTTCGAGAAGCGTGCCTCGATGACCCGGCACAGCGCCAGAGACAATAATCTTCCCTGCCGTTCCGTCAACCGCGAGCACTTTCAAATTTTTGACTGTGACTCGATCAGCGCCCATTCGACCTGCCATACGAATACCTTTGGCAACACGGCCACCAGCACGACCGCCAGAACCACCAATAGCACCCGGCTCGCGTTCAGAATGTTTTTGACCATGAGAACGCGGACCTCCATGAAAACCATGACGCTTTACGACGCCAGCGAAACCTTTACCCTTTGTAATTCCGGAAACCTGTACGACATCACCGACAGCAAAGATACCCGCGCTGATTGTATCTCCTATCGCCAAAGCCGACGCTTCGGTCGGCTCCCCGACCGTCTTCGCGTCGGGGCTGCGGAATTCTCGAATAGCTGAATATCCTTTCCCTTTGGTATGACCCAAAACCGCCTTGCTGATATTTTTTGTTTTGCGAACGCCCATACCAACTTGGACAGCAGAATATTTATCTTTGCCGTCTTTTGTTTTAACTGCAGTAACAGTTATCGGATCGGCAACAAGAATAGTCCCCGCGCGGGCGCGGCCATCCTCACCGAAAATTCGGGTCATTCCTTCTTTCTTGGCGAGAATAAATTTCATT
>JAZDHA010000030.1:0-16951 GCA_043806295.1 bacterium
ATTGCAAAATGCTCCGCATAAATCTTTCCTTTTTCTATCAGCACGGCTCGCGTTTCTGGATTTTCAAACTCTTCCACCAACTTGTCCCATTCTTCAAATGAAAATTTTTGCGCGTAGGCGTAGGCAAGAACAGCATGCGAATCGGGAAGTTTGAAGAGATACAAATCGCCATCCTCCACATATTTTAAAAGTGTTGGAACCGGAGTATTTTGGTGAAAATAATTCCACGCAATGACGGCGCCTGAGTGTTCATTGTCAAAAATATGTTCCGGCATTTTTTCAACGACATCTTTATTGCCCAAATGGTGGTCTAGTACAGTCACAGATTTGGTTTCTGATATCAAGACATCCATAATTTCTTCCGGATAGCAGAAATCAATAAAATACAATTTCTTTCCGTTCATTCTCTCTGGAGCCGGTAAGCCATGTTTTACTGGAATATATTCTGCCGTATCACCAAACTTCTTCCATGCAGAATAGGCGCTACCGAAGCCGTCTGGGCATCCTCCGTGATATAAAATGACGATTTCTTTTCCACTCATATTTTTATTTCCCGAGCGCTTCTGGGTGCTTGCGCGACCATTCATAAAAGACGACGGCGGCGGATGCAGCTGCATTCAGTGATTCAGTCCGTGCGTGCATCGGGATGGAAAGCGTAATATCGCAGGCCTCCAGCGTCTTTTCGCGAATTCCTGCGCCTTCATTGCCGATTACGAAAGCGCTGGGCGCATCAAATATTTCAGTTCCAAGCGATGTCTTTCCATCGGCAGAAAGTCCGTAAATCCAAAAACCCTTTTTCTTTAATTCATGGAGCGTGTGATTTACATTTCCGATGGAAACGAGCGGAATGCGAAATGCCATGCCAGCCGAACTTTTCACGACTGTCCCGGTGATATGCGCCTGATTGTGTTCTGGAATTAAAACAGCAGAGAGGCCGAAGGCGGCGGCCGAGCGGATAACGGCGCCAACATTATGCGGGTCCTGAACTTCCGCCAAAATCGCTACCGCGATTTTGGCGGACCCGGCCGCAGGTCCTGACGCAGGAAGGATTGCGAGAAATTCATCAAACGAAACAAGAAGGGAAGAAGGATCCATAATTGCAATAACTCCCTGATGTACTGCATCTCTTCCAACTAATTCTTTACCCTTGCCGCTCGCGAGTTCGGCTGTCGGGGTAGCATTTTTTTTCAAGAGTACGCGCAATTCAGTATCTCGCAAGTCGGGTGCGAGGAATACCTTGCGAATTACTTTTGGCACATTTTGAAGCGCTTCAATGAGCGCGTGTTTCCCGTAGATATAAATTTTTTCTTGTTTTTTCGGTTTCATGTGCGCGGTGGGGGATTCGAACCCTCGGCATCAACAACGTCAATGTTGCGCTCTACCAACTGAGCTAACCGCGCGCAAGAAAACTATAGCATAATTTCAATTTGTGACCCTACCGGGAGTCGGACCCGGGTTTAGAGCTTGAAAAGCTCTCGTCCTAACCGTTAGACGATAGGGCCTCGCTTCGCACACTAAAACCTTACCATTTTAGCCCTAAAATGCTAGGATGACGAGCAATGGATGGGTCGCATAGTCCGGTCTAGTGCGCCGGTTTCGAAAACCGGTATGCCGCAAGGCATCGGGAGTTCGAATCTCCCCCCATCCGCCAATATGGCTGAAAAATCCAAAGTTGTTGTAGTGTTGCCAGCATATAATGCGGCAAAGACGCTAGAGAAAACCGTTGCCGATATTCCAAAAAATATCGTTGATGAAATAATTTTGGTTGATGACGGAAGCAGTGATGAAACATCTCGTCTAGCGCAATCACTGGGCCTCATCGTTATTACGCATGAGAAAAATAAGGGATATGGTGCTAACCAGAAGACCTGTTACCGCGCCGCGCTTTCGCGCGGCGCGGATATTATTGTGATGCTCCACCCTGATTATCAGTACGATCCAAAACTTATAAAATATTTTATCGGTCTCATTCAAGAAAATTATTTTGATGTAATGCTCGGTTCAAGAATAAGAAGTCGAAAAGAGACATTGGCTGGAGGCATGCCTATTTATAAATATTATGCAAATCGGTTTCTTACATTGATAGAAAATCTAGCCAGTGGGCAAAATCTTTCAGAATGGCATACCGGAATGCGCGCGTATACGCGCGAGGTATTGGAGAATCTGGACTTTAAAAATAATTCTGATGATTTCGTTTTTGATACTCAGATATTATTTCGAGCGATTGAAAAAAATTATCGTATTGGAGAGATACCAGTTCCAGTACGATATTTCCCAGAGGCATCAAGTATTAATTTTTCTCGCAGTATGAAATATGGCCTAGAAACATTTGGCATTGCCGTGCGATACTGGTTTACACATGCGCTCCGGTAGTTCATATTCGCCTTATGTGATTTTGTGCGTCGTCGGTGTACTTTTATATTTCAAATCGTTTTTCTTTGGTTTTTCGTATTTAGACGATAACCAACTCATTCTGAACAACCTTTCTTATCTGGAAGATATCGGGAATGTATTCAACGCATTTGCACACGATGTGTTCTTTATGATGCACAGCACAACGGCTTATTATCGGCCGTTTCTCACTATTTCTTTTATGCCTGAGGCGATGATTGGCGGTGCGATGCCGTTTTTCTATCATTTTATGAATGTTGCAATCCATCTCGTTGCTGCATGTCTCATGTATTTGCTTTTCATAAAACTGAATTATTCAAAACGAATATCTCTTTTTGTGGCGCTCATTTTTGTCGTGCATCCAGTTTTAACGCAGGCAGTTGCATGGATTCCCGGAAGGAATGACTCTCTTCTTGCTGTCTTTGTGTTGGCTTCATTTATTTATTTTTTGGACTTCTTGAACAGAGGAGAGAAACAAAAGCTGGCCATATGGTCAACATTATTTTTCGTCCTTGCTCTTTTTACGAAAGAAACCGCCATCGTATTGCCCGCGCTCTGTATCGGGTATCTTTGGTTGCGCAACAGATTTAAAATGCAAACGCTCCTACCACTCAGCATTGGATGGCTATTTGCGATTGTCATCTGGATTCCTATCCGCCTTATCGCAATGAGCAATCCGATGTCCCTGTCTTTGCACGACACCGCTTCTTCTTTTATAGAAAATATACCGGGCACCATACCACTCATTGGCAAAGTGTTTTTCCCGTTTAATTTATCCGTCTTACCGATACTGCAGGACACCACATTTATTTTTGGATACTTCACACTCGCGCTTATGGTCTTGGTCGGGATATTCCAGATGAGACATACGCGAACCCCGCGGCACACCTGTCTTATGATGTTTTTTGGTCTCTTCTGGTTTGCACTATTTCTGCTACCGCCGTTTATTATTTCTGATCCTTCCGGTACGACTTATTTTCTCGAACACCGTCTCTATCTTCCAATCATTGGGCTACTCATTTTCATCGCGGAAAGTAGAGTAGGGCACTATCTTGAAAGATTACATCGCAAACCATTCTTATCACTGGCACTTTTGTTAATGTTCATATTCTCTGCCGTTACTTTTGTGCATCAAGATGTTTTTGCACATCGATTAGTATTCTGGCAAGATGCCGCGTCTCACTCTCCGCACTCCTCGCTGGCACAGAAGAATCTTGGCGCGATGTATTATCTAGACCAAAATTATGACTTGGCTGAAATTTATAGCAAAAAAGCGCTCACGCTAAACCTAGAAGAACCGATGGCACATAACAACCTCGGTCTGATTTATGCAAATCGCGGCCAAGTAGAAGAAGCAAAAAATGAATATCTGAAAGAACTTTCTTTCAATCCATATTATGACGATGCTCATTATAATTTCGGTCTGCTCTATTATAAGATTGGTGATTTTGAAAACGCGCGGAAACAGTGGGAGGAAACATTACGGATTAATCCCAACAGTTTCGGTGCATGGCAGGCGCTACAAGCATTGAATGCAGAAGGAAAATAGTTCAACAAGCTCACTATGAATAATATAAAAAAAATACTTTTGATAACAGATGCATGGGCGCCGCAAGTAAGCGGAGTCGTTCGTGTGCAGAATGAGCTAATTTCTTGTCTCAAAGAACGCGGTTATGAGGTTGTCTTTATTGAACCAGGACAATTTAAATGGACAATTCCAACACCGATGTATCCAGAAATTCGTTTAGCTCTCTTTTCACGACGCCGCATCGTAGAGATAATTAAAGAACTACATCCAGATGCGATACATATTATGACCGAAGGACCGCTCGGATGGGCGGCGCGTTCTATATGTATGAAGCAAGGAATACCATTTACTTCGTGGTACCACACTCATTTGCAATTATATATAAATATGCGATTGCGCGGACTTTTGCGTCCTATCCATTTCCTCTTGCGGCGATTTCACTCTACCGCGATTCGCACGATGGTTTCTACAGAAAGCTTAAAAATGGAATTAGAGTCAATAGGCTTCAAAAAAAATATAGTGATCGTTCCCCTCGGTGTTGATGTAAATTCTTTCGTCCGTAATACCGCTTCCTCTATATCGTCATTACCAAAACCGGTCTTTCTATTTTTTAGTCGTCTTGCACCAGAGAAGAGTCCTGAAGAATTTTTAAAACTCGATCTACCGGGTACAAAACTTGTGATAGGAGATGGCCCCGATAGAGTGAAGCTGGAGAAAAAATATGGGGAGAAAAATATGTTTGTCGGGTATAAACAAGGACAAGAGTTGGTCGATTGGTTGTCGCTTTGCGATGTATTCGTTTTCCCATCAAGAACCGAGACATTTGGCTTAGTTGCTCTCGAAGCTCTTGCGTGTGGCTTACCCGTTGCGGCTCATAATGTAATGGGTCCGCGCGACATTATTACAGAAGGGAAGGACGGATATCTTGGCGAGAATTTGAAGGACTCCGCCATAAAATGCTTAAAACTTTCTTCAGATAATTGTAGAAAAAAAGCGGAGCAATATAGTTGGGAACATTCTGTAGATATTTTTCTAGAAAATCTATTCTTTATTCATTAGATTTTCTTTTGCTCTTCGCCCAAATCGCCTGCTTAGGCGAAGAAGAAGATATAGGACAAGAAGCGCGGCACCTATGATAAATACTCGTCCCATTACATTATCAATAACGATGTAAAGATTGCCGAAAAAGTATCCTATGGCAATCATCACGACCGTCCAGATTGACTGGCCGAAAAAATTTAAAAGCATATATTCTCCAAAAGGGGCACCAACCATACCTGCGGTGATAAGCGTCGCGAGCGAAAGTCCAAAGCCGGCTGTGACTTTAGATCCTAAGAGTATTTTCTTCCTATGTTTTGAAAAAATCAGTTTTGCATCTTCAATTCGTTCTTTATCGATATCAAAAAACTTTCCGAATCGACTGACAAACCGATTTCCAAAAAAATATCCGACGAAATACCACACGACATCTCCTATAAGGTCGCCTATGGAAAGAGCAATATACGCGGGAATAAGAGCGAACACCCCTAATTTAATAAGAAAACCTGACATCATCATTGCGTATGGTCCTTCGACAAAAGAGATCACGACCAGCGCCGGATATTTATATTGGAGAAAAAGCGCGATAACAGAATCTATACTCATAATATATTAACGGACGATTGACCACTCTTTGTACGCCGCTTTGTTGCGGAACATAATTGAGAGACCATTTTTGATCCAGATGCTGTATGTTCGAAACCAGCCGAGCTTGTGGGCACGCCGCAGGGAATGACGCACGCAAAGTTTCCAATATGACATAGTTCGTCCGTGCGCCGCGAGACGGCGAAACATCTCATTATCTTCTCCGGCGGCGAGATGTTCGCCGAACCCTCCGATTTTTTTGAAAATATCCGCCTTCATCATCTGGAATTCGCCGGAAGAATTACCGGAATGGAAAATATTGTTTGAAATAATATAGAACCAATTTAACGGCGCACAGAAAAATGCGTCAACAAGCGAATGGTTTTCGACCAATGGTTTCAACGGGACAGTTATTCCAGCCAGTTTAGGATTTTTTTCAAATGCAGAAATTACTTCTCCAAAAAACTTTTCCGGTTCTGGAATAATCACATCTGCATCAATAAATATCAAAAATTTTCCGTTTGCAATTGCTGCGCCAGAATTCTTTGCCTCGCCGAATGTCTGTCGTCGTGACTGGTCCCAAACAACAATTTTGTCTGTATATCTGCGTGCGATGTCGAGCGTTGAATCAGTACTCCCTCCATCGGTAATAATAATTTCGTGCGACAACTGTAGCGTTTCCAAATTCTCCAATGTGCGTCCCAAAAACTGTTCCTCTTTCAGTGTTGGAATAATGATTGAAATGACCGGCATATGAATTTATTGCTTTTTAATCCACAAATAAATATCCTCCAACGCTTTGACGCCGTCGCCGGCGGCAATGTTGTTTTGATGGTAGAGCTCGTCAGTGCAGTCGCCTGCGGCCCATATTCCCTCAACACTCGCGCGTTGATTGTGTGGATCGGTCTTTATTCGTTTTATTGAGTCAAGTTCTACGAGTTTTTCTACAAAATTAGTGTTTGGCGCGACACCTGTTTCAACGAAGATTCCAGAGACAGCAATTTCTTTTTCTTCTCCAGAATCTTTATCTTTATATTTCAAACCAGTCACAAACTGCTCGCCCACGACTTCAGTCGGCTCTGCGTGAGCGATGATGTGCATGTTCTGGTGCGCACGCGCTTTTTCTATAGTTATTGGATCAGCCTTAAACTCCGCATGGCGATGAATGAGCGTGACCGATTTTGCATAGGCAAGAAGCTGAAGCGCTGTCTCAAAACCGGCATTGCCTCCACCTATTACCGCCACATCTTGGCCGGCAAAAAGAAGACCGTCACAAGAAGCGCAATAAGTTATACCCTTGTTTTCAAATTTTTCTGCACCCGACACAGACAATTTCCGACGTCCAGCACCCGAAGCGATTAGAATTGCCCTTGCAGAAAATTCTTTGTCAGTTTCTGTTTTTACAGAAAAGCCACCTGCAGTTTTACAAAGGGAGACAACACATTCGCCGAGCGCGAGTGTTACCATATCACCTTTAACAGCATCAAGGTGTGCACGCAATGATTTTGCCAAGTCAACGCCACTAATCTTTGGTGTACCAACCCAATTTTCGATACCATCTGAAACAACAGATTGCCCGCCAATTTCTTCGGCGATGAGAATTGTCTTTAAATGTTTACG
The DNA here is from genome assembly GCA_043806295.1 of bacterium. Taxonomy (GTDB): domain Bacteria; phylum Patescibacteriota; class Minisyncoccia; order Phycocordibacterales; family Phycocordibacteraceae; genus C7867-001. The sequence goes on from JAZDHA010000030.1 coordinate 7,163, forward strand.
TGCCGCATACACACCGGTGGCGACTCCGGCGGGCCCCCCGCCAATAATAATTAAATCGTACATCGCCCTATTCTAGCACATTGACTTTTCGGCCCTAAAGGAGTTAACTTGCCGCAGATGATGTTTGAGAAATAACTACTAACTTAGAGGAGGAGGTGGAAGATGAAAACGGTCATTATGGTAGTTTTTGGTTGGTGGATGTATCGTTATATAGGAGTACTCCTCTTCAAGATACGAGGCGCACGAGGGGCGAGGTCTGAAGACAGTGAAAGGGTTTCATTTCCGGATACGCCAAATGCAATCTCTTCCCTGTTGTGGCAGTTGATCGGGAAAAGATTCTTATCTTGGGAATGGAGACCGGAGTGCCAAACATGGTTCCTTTCGAGCAGAAAAAAATATCTCCTGAAAAACTATAAGGAAATATATTTCTGGCCCGAAATTGAATTAAAACGGATATACAGAAAATACTGGAGCAAGGCGCGATATGAGTATCATCTTAAACGGAGAACTGGTGCGATCGAGTGACTTGTTCATACTGATGGTAGAAATGCAAGGCACATTGTGCGAAAAAGGCAGATGAAAATCTGTCTTTTTGCTTATCCAAACTCAACTTACTTCTTGTGTCTGCGAAGGAATGCTGGAATCGCGCCCCATGCTTCATCATCTTCTGGAACAACTGGTACATCTTCGCGCTTGTGGGGGAGGGCGGTTACGAGTGGCTCGTCTTTTTGACTCATCGCGGAATTTTCCAGAACATGTTCGTCTTTTCCTATTGCCGATTTTGTGGACTCGGATTTCTCGTCGCGTTTTAAAATTTCGTGATAAATACGGCCGCGTTCTTCTTCATGTTTTTCGGCGGACATTGAAAATAATGATCTTTCAAGACCTGAATTAGATGCATGTACAGCATCAGGAAAACCGGTTGCAATAACAATAATGCGAATCTGACCTTTTTTGAGTTTCTCATCGCGCATGATTCCGAAAATAACCTTCGCGCTTTTATCTATGGACTCACTGATGACTTTAGCGGCTTCCTGCACTTCCATTATGCCGAGATCATCAGAACCGGCGACGACAAAAAGAATACCTCTTGCACCACTTATTGATACATCAAGAAGTGGGGAATTGACCGCTTGTCTAGCGGCTTCTCTAGCGCGTTCATCTCCTTCGGCGATACCGATACCCATAAGTGCAGGTCCGGCGCCCTCCATAATCGCCTTAATGTCATTGAAGTCGGTATTAATATCTCCAGGCGTCGTTATAATGTCAGAAACACCCTCAACCGCTTGCCGTAAAATTTCATCGCACATAGCAAAGGCATTTTTTGCCGATGTCTGTGTATCAACGATGGCGAGCAATTTATCATTAGGAATAACTATGAAAGCATCGACTTCTTTCTTCAGTTCAGCGAGTCCTCGTTCAGCAATATCACGGCGTTGAGCTCCTTCAAAAGAAAACGGCTTTGTAACGACAGCTATTACGAGTGCGCCAACTTCTTTTGCTATTTTTGCAATTATAGTAGAAGCTCCGGTGCCAGTTCCACCACCCATGCCACAAGTAATGAAAACCATATCGCTTCCAGACAGTGCTTCTTGTATTTCTTGTCGTGTCTCTTCTGCAGCGCGTTTGCCAAGTTCCGGATTCATTCCGGTACCGAGTCCGCGCGTAAGATTTTTCCCAATGTGAATTTTGCGCTTTGAAAGTGAGCGATGTAGATCCTGCGCATCAGAGTTAACGGCTATAAATTCAACGCCGCGAACCTTCGACTCGATCATATGATTTATTGCGTTCTTTCCAGAGCCGCCCACACCGACGACGCGGATTCGTGCGAATGTTTCAATCTCTGGTTCAATGCGTTTTGACATACAAATAGTGCGTTCCCGCTATGATAGCAGAACCACGCCATATGCAAATATTGACATAAGACATGGATAATGTGTTAAAATTGTCTGATAATGGAGCAGAAAATTGATGATATAGAAAGAACCATACGTGATTTTCACAAACTCATACAGACCTCACGGGAGTTATATGATGCAACTCCAGAAATTCTTTGTCCTTATTTCAAAACAAATATCGCGCTGACCTCCGACGGTTTTAATCACTTATTACATAAACCGAATAGACAACCAAGAAACATTCAAGAGCAACGACTCAAACTTAGATTATTAAAACCGGCATTGATTGTCCTTCGCAACGCCGGAACAGTTCAAGAATATAGAACCACTCTTGAGAAATGTGGAGAACCTAGGAGAGATGGGTTCAGTAAAACAAAACAAATTGAGTATTGGGGCTTTCACGACATTGTAGGTAAAGAACCAATGATCTTGATTCGTGTCATTGTCAGGAGAGTAGGCGATGGGAAGCTTCACTTTTGGAGCGTGATGCCGATTGGGAAGATAGGAAAGCAAAAACTCCACAGAGAAGACATGGAAGAATAGAAACAGAAAAGCCGCCAAATAGGCGGCTGCTCTGTCGTGCCTGCCTTCAGCTTAGGTAATCCTTAGCCGATAAGGGGCTTGCGCCCACAGGCACATTTTCAGTATACACCAACATGTCTGGTAGACAAGTTTTTCCACAGCCGACCTATTGCGGTTGAGAAAATGGAACAACAGCACCATCTCTTCTATTTTTGAAGATTAATGCCCCTAAGATAAAACCGATAAGAGCACCAGTAACCGCGGCCACTACAAGAAGTATCATAGAGTATGAATTGCTTTTGGGGCTTTGTGCGGTGGATGTAGTTGTTGCCGTATCAACCGGATTGTCAGTAGTTGTGGCATTCGTGCTTACATTGTCTCGTTCGAATACCACAAGCGTTGCTGCACTCAGCACTAGAGGGCTCGCAATTTTACTCGAGTCATTTGCCTGGGTTCTGTCCAAATGACCGATATTCTCGACTGAGTACAGGGTTTCATCGATGTAGCCGCCCTCAAAACAGTTCCCCTTAGCTGAAAGGAGCAATACTATCCTTTTTTCAAATCCGGGAATTGCGTAGCCCGCAAAAACAAATGGCTGGTCAGAAGCACACCCGACGATCGGTATCTCGGCGATCTTATTAACATCTTGGAATACTTCCGCTGTGAATTGAGACCCCCCTATCCAGTCGTCCCCCAGAGACAATTTCTCTGACTTAACGAAATCGACATCAATAGCGATATTGTTCTTTGGCAAAGATATAGGTATAAGATACTTGAAGTCCTTTACTATATTGTTTATGGCTGTAGTCACTGGTGTAACACCGGTGGCACTATTTGCACTCATTAGTGATTCGCCCTGACTGCACGAAAATACAACATCGATCTTCCCTGTAGCTAACGACATTTTCAATAATTCAGGAGGGCAACCTCTGCCACCCTCGTCTTGCTGTATAAAGTATACTGATTCGTTTGTCGGATTATATTTGAACGAGTATATGTAGGTAGGACCACCTGTCGTAGCGTGCGATGCGACCGGAAGCGAGGAAGCTATAATAAAAGCGAGCAATAACACAGCTCTGCGTGCATATATATTTTGTATATTCATATTAGTTAGGTTAGGGCAAAAATTGATGAAAAAATTTTCCAAGATGTGCGCGGATACTTTTTTTCGGAATATTAGTGTCGCCGGTTAATCCCCAAATCGCAAGACCATATGCGACTGCCCAAGTCGCATCGCGGATTTTCATATCAGCAGATGGACGAAACTCTGCGAGTCGTGAAGGAAGCTTCAGCGAGCCCTTCGCGGCATCACTTATAGAACCGATGCCAGCACCGCCTCCGGAAATTATTATACCGGCAGGAAGAGGACCACGGCGACCGAGTGATTTGAGATGTTTATCAATGAGGGCAAACATTGAAACGAGACGGCTTCCAATAAGGTCATCAACTTTTTTGCGTGGGTACATTTGTCCCGAAAGTCGGCCGAGTTTTACCCGCTCCGCCTCCTCAAGCGAGATTCGCAATCCTAATGCAATATCATCAGTAATATGACTCGAACCCATCGGAAACACTTTTACAGATACAGGTATGCCCTCGTCGTACACAACGATAGAAATTGTTTCCGCACCGATATTTGCGAGAACACAGCCCTTCATCTTCTGATCACCCTCTAGCAATACATATGAACCAGCAAGCGGAGAAGCCATCTGATCAATAATTTCAATATCTGCGTCTTCAACAGCTTTTGATAGAGCATCTTCGTGTTGAGCAAGACAAGTAACGAAAAGATAATCAACTTCAATATGAACACCTTTCATACCAAGAGGATCTCCAAGCACTTTAACGCCATCAATGCGATATTCAAGCGGAATACTATGTAAAACATGTCGATTAAGAAATCCAGGTGTCGCCGCATCTCGAGCCGCTTTTCCTGCCTTTTCAAGATCAAGCATTGTTATCTCTTGGTCTGCACGCGAAATGATAACGCTGCCAGTAGCGCGTGTTTCATCAAGTGAGATTCCTCCTACGGCAAGAAATCCTGCGCGAATTGGCACCTTCGCTGACGCTTCGGCTTGTTGTTTTGCCTTGAGAATACAGGCGGATACTTCATCTTTGTTGACAATATAACCGTGTCGTAGGCCTTTCGATTCGGCAAGACCAGTACCTAGAATACGCAACTGCCGAACCCCACCTCGCTTATCGGAGGTTTCCTCTACGACTACTATCTTTATCTGATAGGTGCCGATGTCGATTCCGGTTGCTATCCGTCGTGACATAATGCATCAATAGCGTTCGTTCGCATCTCTCCATCGTAGCACCATGTGCCCATCCTTTTATATGCAATAAACCGTGGATAAATAAATACAGGTGTAAGGTGTAAGGTGTAAGCGGAGCTTGCTCCCAGTTGCTGGTAGTAAGGTTGAAGGAGTGGGCTTGTTTGGATGCTTCCTCTGGACATATAAAAATCTCGCAACTTTTTTTACCGACTATGTAGGAGAGGACATTCGGTGTATAGGACTTGCCGCGTAGTTTTTTATTTAATTCAAGCGCTTTTTTCGTCCCAATGAAAACTAGTGATATATCCCATCCCGGGAGCACATCATTTGCAATTTTTGAGAACATAGAACCCGCCCCAACTTTCAGATGTCGGCGGGTTAAGTTTCTAATTGATACACCTCCCATTTGTCTAACGCTTTCCTCCCTTGCCCCGTGCATTTTTTCGTGCCGCAGGATCTATTTTGCCGAGCTTCACAAGCTCATTGTAGTTTTCGCGGCGTACTTTAGAAATGAGCGCGCGCTTATGGCCGATATTTTTTGACTTTGCACGATGCCAATATCGACGATCGCGCATTTCACGCACGAGACCGAGCCCCTGCGCTCGGCGGGTAAAACGACGAATAAGCGCGGTGGAACTTTCGTTCTTCCCGCGTTCAACCGAAACTCGTGTTCCTGCTGTCATGATTGCAACACTTTAGCACACCATACCCTCAATTGTCTACGCGAATGCTTTTAGGCGCTCGATGAGACCCGTGAGAGGGAGGATGGTTTCTTCTTGTGTAGCACGATTGCGCAATATCGCGGTGTTCTCCAATGCTTCTTTACGACCCATTATGAGGAGATATGGATTGTTCTGTCGTTCGGCAATATAAAGTTGTTCAGTTAATGATTCAATGCCGATATGTTGCGTTAAAGGAATACGCGCCTTTCGGAAATCCTCGGCGAGATGAATAGAAAGTCGTTTCGCTTCATCTCCGATGTGTACAAAGGAAAAACGAAGTCGTGTTGCAGGAATTTTTTTTACTATCGGGCCTTCACCTGTTATTTGAAGCACTGCTCCAATTGCCGGAAATGAGGAAGATGGGAAAAAATGACGCGTGAGATCGCCATAGCGCGAACCCCACGCAACGCGTTGCCCGCCAGCCATTATTTCAAAACAAATATCACTCCATATATTGCCACGACTTATGAGATGGCGCGCGAGTTCATACGGCGTTTCTGTCATTTCCAGATATTCAAGCAAATCCTCAAACCGTTTTCGACTTGCATCTGATAAATGTTCGGTTGGCGCCGGCAAGTCATCTGTACACTCATTTGCGATTATATGTTCAGCGGCACGAAATACATCATTCTTCGCATACATAAGACATTCTTCAGAAAGTACGCTTGCGCGTTTCTTGAAGAAAATTCCAAGTTCACGCGCGTATCGCGCGCGTGTTTCTTTATCGCCCATTGAGTTGATGCGAACAATCGGCTCCTCTCTAAAAATATCTCGTGAGAGAGCAAGAAGTGCGCGAATAACAACAGAATCTGCTATTGCGCGATCCGTGCCAAGTGCATGGAATTGCAGAATTGTTTTCTTCTGTGCCGGACGACCAGGTGCGATATTTGTGTGCCAAATGAAAAACGGTCGTCGTTGTGAAGGTGCGAATTCAATATTTCTACATTGTTTTAAGAAACTTAAGATTATCTCAGCGACTTGGTCATTTCCTGTATCAGGAAATGTATTTTGATTATCGGCTTTCGCATGCATAGCGTTGCGCGTCTTTGATGCAAGCAGTACGAGTGGCGTAAATCCATAATACTGACCAATCGCATGCGCCTTATGCAAAAGTTCTTCTCCTGGAATACTGTCGCGTATCATGGTGCAACTGATGTTGTCGAGCTAGAAGTTGGTGGTGGATATGTCGTCATTCCGGGGAAGAAACCACTTTCCTTGATAGGCAATAATCGTAAATCAACACGACCTATTATATCCTTTTTCGGCAAAGGACCCCATACGCGAGAGTCGGAACTATTCGGGCGATTATCACCCATTACAAAATATTCCTCAGAATTAAGTGAGACATTCTTGGTGTAAGTCGCGTCTTCATTTACGATATACGGCTCTGTAATTGTCATATTTTCTCCATCGGCGGTTACAATAGTGACAACTCCGCGATTTATGGAAATTGTTTCGCCTGGAAGTCCTATAATGCGCTTAATGTAGAAAACAGAAGGATTATCAGGGTAACGGAAGACGATAACATCACCGCGTTCTGGCGCATGAAAGTAATATAAGAATTCATCAATTATAAGATAATCAAGATTTTCAAATGTCGGATGCATTGATTCACCGTCAACGATAAATGGAGAGATGATGAAAATGCGAATCGGAATGACAACTACAACAATAAGAAACGCAAGCGTGAAAAGATCCTTCAAAAGACCCTTTCCAGTGTCAGACATACGAGTATTGTACGCGTACTGCAGAAGCGCGCAAGTTTTTTTAATATACATGGTAATATCGTGCATATGAAACTCGTAATTGTAGGACTTGGGAATCCTGGGAAAGAATATGAAAAAACACGACATAACGCAGGAAGGAACGCGGTTATGTTTTTTGCGAAGCAAGAAGGATTTGAAGAGTTTGTTTTTAATAAAACAAGCAATACTCTCATTACTAAAGGAATGATTGGCGGACACGGAGTGTCTGCATCGGATGCTGACACTCCGTGTCCTGCAGTTCTTGTATTGCCAGAAACGATGATGAATGCTTCCGGTAAAGCGGTAAGTGCGTTCGTAAAGTCACCGAAGTCGGCAAAAAATCTTTTAGTCATTCATGACGACTTGGACTTGCCGTTGGGTACCATAAAAATGGTATTTGGTCGCGGGAGTGGCGGACATAAAGGTGTTGAAAGCGTAATGCGAGCGATAAAAACGGAAAAATTCGCACGCATCCGAATTGGTATTTCAGCATTGGGTAAAAAGAATCAGGCGAAAAAAATTTCAGACGAGGAGAAAGTGATTAAGTATGTCATCGGTAAATGGAAACCAAGCGAAGAGGCATCCTTTAAAAATGTCTTGAAAAAAGTCGCTGAATCAGTGCATTTTTATGCCACTGAAGGCATCGCCTCCGCAACCCAATTCGCCAACACGCGTTAATTTTTTTTATTTCTTCTTTCCCAAAAAGTAAAGAGGTCGGACCTCTTTACTTACCATGGTTCAAGTGAGAGATCAGTGTATTTTTCATCATGATGTTGCATGTGAAGGACGAGCATTTCTCGGCAATTTTCTTTCGAAGGCAATGTTTCAAAGAGCATTTCCTTAAAATATTCTTTATCGATGATAGGAGAGGAAATTCCGGTAGCATAGGAAGAAAAACTTGAGAACGGGTATCTGGACGCCCATAACCATGCACCGTTGAAATTATGTATGGCTTTCGAAAGGCCGCCTGGGTAAAGCTCAAAAACATTTTTGACTTGTATGTAAAAAGCAAGATAGGAGAGATAGTCGTCAGTATCTACCGTTCGGCTTTTATATCCGCCCTGAAACAAGCTCCCTTTCTCAGAATATTTTGCGTTGAAAGCCATGGACATACTACAACAAAGGCGTTGCATGAATTTAGAAATACCATTATCACGGATTTCTTCGAGCAGGAGATGAAAATGGTTTGGTAGTAATGTCCACGCTAGTATCCGCACTAACGGGTCCGGATCAGGCCAATGTTCTGGTCGTTGGAGTTGCGTAAAAGTCTTGGTTGTTTTCAACCAATTTGGATCAGAAAAAGAATCATTGAGATAGAACAATAAACCGCCAAAGCGGGTATGGTCATGTGTATCTCGAACGATATCTAATCCGCGCGCTCCGCGCTGGACAACATGAACGACCGATCCAACCGATCTCGGTTCAACTCGCATGTATCTAATTCTAACACGGTAAGTAAAGAGGTCGGATCTCTTTACTTTTTCTTTCCAGTGTAAGTGAGTGTCATTCGCTGTTCCTTCGGTTCAAAGAGTGAGATTGTGAAGAGATAGGTCTTTCCCAATTCCAATGTCTCGCGAAGTGCCGCAGGTGTCTCAAACTCGCTCACATGAACAAGTCCCGCAACTCCTTCTTCAATGGATGCGAGTGCGCCGTGTTTGTTGTATTTGATAACAACACCAGGCACTTCCATATCCTTCTTATAGCGTTCAGCAGCTGTATTCCATGGATTTTCTTTTAGTGCCTTAATAGAAAGCGAAATCTTTCCATCCTTTATTTCTATAATTTTTACTTTTACTTGGTCACCTACAGCGAAGAATGCATGTGGATCTTCAACAAGACCCCAATCAAGTTCGCTTATATGTGCAAGACCTTCAAGCCCTTGTTCAAGTTTAACGAAGACCCCGAAATCAACTATTCCAGTTACTTCACCCTCTGCGATATCACCAATCTGATACTTATCAATGAGTGATGCTTTTTCCTCAGCCTCATTTTCTGTGCGTTCCGAAAAAATTAGTTTCCCTTCCTTTGCATCAGCAGTGATGATGCGGACCGATAGAGGATGCCCTACGAACATCATTAGTTCACCAAGAATTCTTTCCTTATCACCTTCCGGAACGCGCGGGTAATGCTCTTTTGAAAGTTGTGAGGCAGGAAGAAATCCTGGAATGCCTTGCCAAGAAAGAATAAGGCCGCCCTTATTCGCTTCATCAACCATAAGTGAGTATGGTGTTTGAGCGACAATTGCCTGCTCTGCTTCGCCCCAAATAGCCGCCTGTCGTGCTTCTTTTAGAGATAATTCAATATAACCATCTCGACCGGCAGGATCAACGACTTTTGCGCTTATAATATCTCCTTGGTTGGCTTTTCGTAGCACATCTGCAGCATTCAGATATTCACGGCCATAAATTACACCGGTGCCGAACGGAGGCAAATCAATATAAACACGACCGCGATTAATAGCGATAATTGTGCCTTCAACAAGATCGCCAGCTATTGGCGGCATAGGAATTGACTCAATTAGATTCGCCATTGGGTGGTCTTTCTCAATATGAATCGTTGGTATAGGAGCAGCTTTAACACCGGATTTATCTTTTGGCATATGTAATAAAATGGTGGGGATTTTCGA
>JAZDHA010000031.1:0-2243 GCA_043806295.1 bacterium
TTAAGGTATACAATAGTTAAATGAAAATCGTCTCATGGAATGTGAACGGGTTGCGGTCATTGGTGAAAAATGACTATTGGAAAGAATTTTTAAGAGGCGTAAATCCTGATATTTTTTGCCTTCAAGAGACAAAAGCGAGTCCGGAACAATTACCAGATGAATTGCGCGAAGTTGCTGATTTTTCTTCTTTCTTTTCATCTTCCAAAACGAAAAAGGGGTACAGCGGCGTCGCAATTTATTCAAAAATTGAGCCATTGTCCGTTATCTATGGCATGGGAATAAAAGAGTTTGATCAGGAAGGTCGGCTAATCGGCGCAGAATATGAGAACTTCTGGCTTTTAAATATCTACTTCCCCAACGGCGGAATGGGCCCAGAACGGCTTGATTACAAAATGCGTTTTTATGATTCATTTCTAGCTTTTATAGAAAAATTACACAAAGGAAAACCTGTCATATTCTGCGGCGATGTGAATACTGCACACGAAGAAATAGATATCGCCAGACCGAAAGAAAATGAGGGAAATACTGGCTTTTTGCCTCAGGAACGAGCGTGGATTGATGAGGTAGTTAATGCCGATTATGTGGATTCATTTCGTCATTTTCATCCCCGTACTTCTGGGGCATATACATACTGGGATTTATTCACTCATGCGCGTGATCGTAATGTTGGCTGGCGTCTTGATTATTTTTTTATTGCAAGAGAGTTCATGAAGCATATTAAGAAAGCCGAAATCCATACTGATGTTTACGGCTCCGATCACTGCCCTATTTCCATCACCATCTCATAAAGGACATTAGAAGTTATCCACATAGGTGTCCTTTACAGTGTCCTTTACTACGCTATTCTGTATCTTAGAGGTGGCGGCTTATTACTTCGGTAAAGGGTTGCTGCTCTGGCAGTTCTTTATAGCTCTTTCGTTGGCCTGAGTTTTATTCTAGCGCTTGCTCACGCTCCGCGGCGATCCGCGACACAAGCCCAAAGGCACAGTGTTTCGTATGAAACGCACGGCTGGCACAAAACAAAAACCGCCCCACTTTCTCGGGCTGGAAGCACCATCATTTACGCCCTTGCTCCTTTTTCGCATCCGGCCACCATTGGGTGGTTTTGTTGTTTCGCGTGCAACATATCCCTCGCAAATCCTCGGGATGAGCTTGCTAGCTCACATGATGTTTTGCCATTATATGCTTTATTTCCTCATTTTCTGCGGATTCGCGACGGGACTTCCCTGCTTCGCCTAACTTTTTCAGTCCTTCTTCATTAGCTTCCAGCAACTCTCCCGTTCGTTTATCAAGGTATTCCGTCGTATTTAGGTCAGGATTATCAAGTATTTCTTCAAGCAATGCATTCAAAATATAGCCAATTTTTGGCCCCGGTTTCACGTGGAACTTCTCCATAATGTGGTTGCCGTCAGTTTTAAGCATTCCCACTGAAATTGGGTCTCGGAGCGCCTGCTCCACCATTGCCTTATACTTACGAAAACGAAACGGTTGTTCTTTTGGTCTACCAGTTCCAATACGGTCGCACATCCGAAGATCAAGCAAATCCCAAATATTCTCTTCACCAACATTTACTATCATGCGCCGGACGGCCGAGAGGGTAATCTGGTCTGGATCAGAGAAGAACATGTGCCAGCGCACGAGCTTCACCACCTTGTCTATTGTTTCGCGTGAAAAGCGTAGATTTTCAAGTATCTCCCTTGTCACTCGTGAGCCAACCACCTCATGACCATGGAAACTCCAATCATCTTTTTCATCTGAATGACGGCGTACTTCTGTTTTAGATATATCATGAAGTAGGGCAGCGAGACGAATATCAAGATTAAAATTTTTATCCGCGGCATGTTGGACGGTACGCATAAGATGTTCAAAAACATCGTAACTATGTGCCTGATTTTGTTCGATGCCTAAAGCACGGGAAAGATTAGACGAAACAAATTCAAGAATACCGAGTTGTTGTGCGAGAACGAGTGCTTTCATCGGCTGATTGGAATCCAATATTCTTATAAACTCGTCACGAATTCTTTCACGCGAAACATGGCTTAAATGCTTGCTATTTCTGCTTATCGCAGCCGCAGTATCGCCATCTATGCCGAAATCGAGTTCGGCAACCAAACGAACTGCGCGCAACATGCGCAAAGCATCTTCTCCAAAACGCTCCGACGGGTTACCGACTGCTCTTATCATTTTGTCCTTTATGTCCTTTTGACCATCATACGGGTCAATTAGGTGTCCTTGAGCGTCAT
>JAZDHA010000032.1:0-6999 GCA_043806295.1 bacterium
GGTTCTTTCGGAAATACAGAAGCCGAAATTTCAAAGTTTACGAATAAAACTGTAGTTACTACCGAAGAGCCGGTTTTTGTTCCAGAATATAAATTTTCCGATTTTAATATCAATTTAAATCTAAAGAAGAACATTATTGCTCGCAAATACGAGTTGCCTACACCAATTCAAGATAAAATTATTCCGCATGTACTACTTGGTCAAGATGTTGTTGGTCTTGCCGAGACCGGAACTGGGAAAACAGCGGCATTTCTAATTCCACTTATTGATAAAGTAATTAAGCAAAAAGGCGAACGCGTCCTCATTATGGCGCCAACGCGCGAGCTTGCTGTGCAGATTGAAAAAGAACTAGCCGGTCTCGCTCGTGGACTTGGATTCCGAGGCATGGTCGCAGTCGGTGGCGCGAATATCGGTCCGCAGATTTCGGCACTTCGTCATAACCCGACATTCGTAATCGGTACACCGGGACGACTCAAGGATCTTATGGAGCGTAAAGCGCTTGATCTTTCCGGTTTCGGCACCGTGGTTTTAGATGAAGCAGATCGTATGCTTGATATGGGTTTCATTGACGATATGCGAATGATTTTAGGAAAGATGCGTAAAGAACGACATACACTGTTCTTTTCAGCAACGATGGGGAAAGATATCGAACGACTTATTGGCGATTTCCTCATAAATCCTGTTGTTATATCGGTCAAAAGGCGAGATACGCCTTCAAGCGTTGATCAAGATGTTGTTAGGATTCCGCGCGGAAAAGACAAATTTGAAGTGCTTGTTGATCTTTTGCAGGATCGCGAATTCAGCAGGGTACTTATTTTTGGGCGAACGAAACATGGTGTTGAACGACTCGCGAAAGACCTCTCTCGCCGCCGTATCTTTGCCGAGTCAATTCATGGCAATAAAACATACGGAGCCCGTATTCGTGCGTTAGAGGCCTTCAAGACAGGGAAGGTGGGCGTTCTGGTCGCTACTGATGTTGCAGCGCGCGGTTTGGACATTCCTGCCGTCTCGCATGTCATCAACTACGACCTCCCTTCAACATACGATGATTACATTCACCGTGTCGGCCGTACTGGTCGTGCAGATCTGAAGGGTAAGGCCCTCACCTTTGTCCAAGGGCATTAGTAATCCAAACTAGGTTTCTCTACGATTCGTGAGCGCGGCGCGGAGGGTCTCGGCGTCGGAATATTCAAGCTCACTGCCGGTTGCGAGACCGCGACCGAGTTCGGAGATTTTTAAATGATCGCGCCACGGTGCTAATAGAGTGCGAATACGATCAGCGGTATGTTCACCCTCACTCGTTGCTGACAATGCAAGCACAACTTCTTGTAATTTGATGGACACGGAGTGTCCATCAGAAAGGCGCTTTTCTATGAGACGGAGCAGTTCTTTTTCTCGTATGGCGCCCTTGCCAGAGAGGGTGAGCACTCCACCTAGGACAAAGTAACGCCCGTGATAGGTGCCCGCACGCTCAATTGCCGCTAAATCCTGATCTTTTTCAACCAGCATTAAAAGCGCGTCATCGCGCGTTTTGTCGGAGCAATAATTGCAGATCGTTGCTGAACTTCCGTTATAGAAACGCAAACATTCAGAACACTGCCTGACATTCTTGCCAAGTGATGCAATAAGTTCAGCAAGTTTTGTTCGCTCTGCCATTGGCGTCGCGAGAAGATAAAAAACAAATCGCTTTCCCTGTCGTGGACCGATGCCAGGGAAGCGAGCGAGAGCAGTTGCAAGTTCGTCTATGTGATCCATAAAATACAAGTGTAAATATTAAAATTCTTGAGCCAATTCTCCATAACCAGCGGTATCAACAGGTCTGAAGGTGGCTCGTTTTTCATCAAAGTAGAGTTCGGTCTTACCAGTTGGACCGTTGCGATGTTTCTCTATGAGAATTTCAGCAATATTTGGACGATCGCTTTCTGGATTGCGTTTATCCTCGCGATGAATGAACATCACGACATCCGCATCTTGCTCAATGCTTCCTGAATCGCGCAGGTCAGAAAGGCGTGGTTTGCCACCTCGTTGTTCTACTGCTCGCGAGAGCTGAGAAAGTGCAATGACTGGAACTTTCAGTTCGCGCGCAAGCGACTTTAGCGAGCGAGAAATTTCAGTCACTTGCTGAACTAGAGAATCGGATGTCTTCGTTGAAGTTGGGGACATAAGTTGAAGATAATCAACTATTATCAACCCGATGCCTCTCTCTCGTTTCAAACGACGAGCAACCGCGCGCATTGCCAAGATATTATTTCCTGGTTTATCATCAATAAAAATTGGCGCTTTTGAAAGCAACTCAAGAGCATCGCGGATACGATTAAAGTCCTCAGTTTCCTTTACCTGTCCAGTACGCAATTTCCAAGAATTAACAAATGATTCTGCAGCAAGCATACGATCAATAAGTTGTTCAGAGCTCATTTCAAGCGAGAAAATACCAACCGGAACATTATGACGAACTGCCGCGTTTCGTGCGATATCAAGAGCAAGCGATGTTTTACCCATTGAAGGACGCGCGGCAATGATAACGAGATCAGATGGGTGGAAACCCGATAGAAGATTGTCCAAATCGTGGAAGCCAGAAGGCACGCCGCGAATACCACCTTCTTTTTTAGATAGGGTCTCGATGCGATCCCATGCCTCATGAATTTTATCTCCAATCGCTATGAACTTATGTGCAGAGGAAGTATCGCCAATAGCATAGATACTTTTTTCGGCTTCGTCTAATACCTCCATTGTGTCGCGTGCCTCATCGTATGCGGATTCGGTGATGTTATACGCGGTATCAATCAAAGAACGCATAACAAATTTACGCGAGACAAGTTCAGCGTAGTGAGAAAAATTACCTGGCGCTGGAGCTGAACCGGCGAGTTCGGCTAAATAACTGCGCCCACCTCCATGTTCGAGCAATCCCTGATCTTGCATTCGTTGCGAAAGAGAAAGAAGATCAATCGGCTCTCCACGATCTGCAAGTTCACGCATTACGCCGAAAATAAGACGATGTTTTTCTGCATAAAATGATAACGGATGAACAAGATCGGAAACATCATGAATGGCGTCCGGTTTCAATAGCAAAGCACCCAGAAGGGCGCGTTCGGACTCCATTGATTGTGGAGGAATGCGATCGACGGTCATTACCGCCAATTGTATCAAAAAGACGACCGAGTCAACACTGGACCTTCCGGCCCGTCATCCACACGATATCCACTGTTTTGAATTTCGTCTCTAATACGGTCTGCCTCATCAAAATCCTTTGAAATGCGCGCCGCTTCGCGGCGCGTAAGCATCTTCCGGATTTCTTTCGGTATATCTATTTCTGCAAGCGTATTTGGTATAGGAGGGGAGAGAAGAGATAGACCAAAATAGGTATCGGCCTCTTTGATGAGGCACCATTTTTCTTCAGGAGTAAAGTCATCGCTCTTCAAAGAGTCCCAGAGAATGCCAAGTGCTTGCGGAGTCGCCAAGTCATCGCATATTGTTGCGACGAAACAATTAGATGCTTCAGATGGCTCGCTTTTGAATTTTGCTTCGCTTGCAACTTCGCGCGAAATTTTCCACAATCTATTTAGTGCATTTGCAGCGCTGGAAAGTGCATCAAATGAAAAAGAAAGAGGTGTACGATAATGCGCTTGAAGGAAAAAATATCGCAACGCAAGCGGATGAAATCCTTTCGCGACAATATCGGAAAGATACACCACATTACCGAGCGACTTGGAAACCTTTTCACCGTTCATAGTCAAGAACGCGCTGTGCATCCAATAGTGAACAAAGGTGCGTCCGGAAGCCGCTTCGGACTGTGCGATTTCATTGTTGTGATGAACAGCTATATGATCTTCACCTCCAGTATGAATGTCGATTTCCTGACCTAAAAGCGAACGAGCCATTGTAGAACACTCAATGTGCCAGCCCGGGAAACCAAGATGCCATGGACTATTCCAACCAAGCTTTGCATCAGATTTCCATAATACGAAATCAGCTGGGTTGTGTTTCTCTTTGTATTTTTCTACTCGTGCGCTTTCTTGTTGATTACCCAGATTTATTCCGCCAAGTTTGCCGTAATTTGGAAAATGAGAAGTATCAAAATATACGCCATCTTTTGTACGGTATGTATATCCTTTCTGTTCAAGCGTTTTAATAAGAGCTATTTGTTCAGCAACATAATCGCTCGCGCGAGGAAACAGTATTTCTTTTGTATCCACACCTAATTCTTCGAGATCGTTTATGAAAACAGTGGTGTATCTTTCCGCTAATATGCGCATATTTTCTAATGTCAGAGCCATTCCTTCTCGTTTCAATCCATTTGTCATTTTGTCATCGCCGTCATCTGCATCGGATGTCAAATGTCCAAAGTCAGTAATATTAATAACGCGCTGTACACGATTTCCAGCTTCTTGAAGTGTGCGAACTAGAGTGTCTGAAAATACATAAGCGCGCAGATTTCCTATATGCGCGCGATCATAAACAGTTGGCCCACAGGAATATAAAAGTACCAATCTAGGTTTTTGGGATATAAAAAGTTCTTTTTTGCCGGAGAGTGTGTTTAAGAGGAATACCTGCGGCAAACGACTTTGTGTAGTATTTTTTCTATTTCCAAATATGCGAGTGAGCCATTTCATATGATGCATCATCATACCGTCGGGTATATCAAAAAATCCAACGCTTTTTAGCAAAAAATAGTGTCATACAACCTACTGCGCCGAACATTATCATCATAACAATAAAGAAAGAATTAGGATTTTGTTCAAGTGGCGTACCGGGGAGGTGCATACCGAAAATAAATGCGATGAGTTCCAACGGAAGCACAATGACCGTGATGGTAGTGAGCGTTTTCATAATCTCATTTTGACGCGCTCCGAGGAGCGCGGTATTTGTCTCTCGCAGTTCAATTGCAACGGCACGATGTGCGGCAACAAGACGGGCAACTTGAGAGCGTTCCGCGAGTATACATTTCGCGCGTTCTTTGAAAGAAGAATCTAGCAAATCATATTGCATAAGTGTTTCAAAAAAGCGGCGTAAGGGTTCTTCTTGATTTGCAAGTGCGGACTCGAGATGTAGGAATTCGCGGCTGATACTCGAGATTGATCGCACTGTTTTTCGTTCGTGTCCGTTAAACATATCTTGCTCAACGGATGAAAGACGACTTGCAATACTATCCGTATAATCTCGAACCGAGGCATATAAATGCGCGAAAAGGATTTCTAGCATTACATCAATCGTAAGTTCATTACTGCCGGAGATAATTTCTCGTGTTTCAAGAAGTTTCTTTAGACGATGAAGCGGCTCGATAACCTCATAATGAACAGTTAAAATAAAATTGTTTCCGATGATGAAATCAATTTCTTGATTTTTCGTCTCATTATTTTCCGTATTTTGTGATGGAAAATGAAGAACCAAAAGCATTGCGCAAGAATCATCAGTAACAAGGGAAGTTGGAGTTGGGGAAAACATTTCCTTTTCGATTTGTTTGCTGAGTGAAAACTCACTCGCAATTTCCCTCAACTCGTCCTCACTAGGCCGTTCAAGGTCAACCCATACTCCGTTCTGATACTCATAACGAAAAAGCATACAATCAGAATACCATATACCCAACGGCATGATGAAATGTCATATGATATACTTTTCAGAATGAAATTTTTTGAAAAGCATAACCGTGCACGCAGTATTGTGATGCACGGCGTCGGGTTTGCTATCGTTTCTGTAGTCGCTTTTGGTGCCGGGTTCTTTTTAGGTAATACTAGTTCTGCCACCGCAATCGTTTCTCATATTCCGCTTATCGGTGACGGTCTTGACTCAACTCCGGATCAGAATGTGGATCTCTCTAATTTTTGGAAGGCATGGAATGCACTAGAAGCGAACTATGTCGTTACACACGCATCTTCAACAATTCCTTCTGTCAGAGAACGCATATTCGGTGCAATCTCCGGTCTCGCCGATTCATATGGCGATCCGTATACCGTATTCTTTCCTCCGAAAGAAGCAAAAGCGTTTGCCGATATTATTTCAGGAAGCTTTGCCGGTGTTGGTATGGAAATTGGTATGAAAGATAATATTTTGACAGTTATTGCTCCTCTAAAAGGCACTCCTGCCGAGGCGGCCGGCATAAAAACAGGCGATCAAATTATCGCCATTGACGGAAAGTCAACCGAGGGCCTATCGGTCGATACAGCAGTGAGTAGTATTCGTGGACCAGTCGGAACGACAGTTGAACTGACAATTTTTCGTGGCGGCAAATCGCTTGATATAAAAATCGTTCGTGCCACGATTCAAGTGCCTGAGACAGATGACGGTCTTGATACGGTAAGCGGTGTATATCATATCGCGCTGTATGAATTCACTTCCAATTCAGCAGACATTTTTGATCAGGCCTTTGATCGCTTCAAGGACTCGGGTTCAAAAAAACTTATCATTGATCTGCGAAGTAATCCTGGTGGATATCTTGAAGCAGCAGTAGATATTGCAAGCCATTTTATCCAGAAAGGTGCACCAATAGTCACCGAGGATTTCGGCGGAAAGGAATTAAATAATGTGCATACAAGTATTGGTTACAATGATGTTCCTGCAGGAACTAAGATTGTTGTACTTATTGATGGAGGTTCCGCTTCTGCCTCCGAAATTTTTGCGGGGGCATTACAAGATGCAAATGTCGCAACTTTAATTGGTACAAAGTCATTTGGTAAGGGTTCTGTGCAATCGTTGATGGATCTTGACGATGGATCATTAAAGATCACCGTTGCCCGTTGGATTACACCGGCCGGGCACTGGATTATGGGCAATGGAATTACGCCAGATATTATCGTGCCATTTACTGAAGCGGATACGACCGCGAAAAAAGATCCTCAAATGGCACGCGCGATACAGTTCCTCACGACAGGGAAGTAGACAGATCATAAATCGTGTGATAGATTGAAGTGAGAATAGTTCAGGCACGAGAGTGTCTTCAAAAAACTTAGGAGGGAAGAGATGAAGAAAAAATATGGAAATGAAGTATTGAAACTTATCAGGGAA
>JAZDHA010000033.1:0-11138 GCA_043806295.1 bacterium
CGACGCCCTTTATGTTTTTCTGCTTGTGTCAAACACTCGGTGTTTGACACATTATTCAATTTGACAAAATAGTTCAGCGCTGTATCATACCAGCAGATTTTAGTTCTAAAAAAAGGAGGTTTATATGGAAATAGCATTGTACAAAAATAGTCGTATACCGTATGTACCGTTCAAGAAAGGGAAAATAGAAGAAATGTTTGATCCCAAGCGTCACGGTCGTAGAGAATTGACCATTTTTGATAGAAAAGTGTATCGCGTGCGCGAATCCTCAGTTTGGTCCATATTAATGGGATTGCGTGCCATTAAACTCTCTATCATGGCTCATGTGTCAATATGTCATGAACAAAAGTGGCATCTTCCAAATAAAAGAATGTGGGTACAAATCACCACGCTTCCTACCAGTGAACAAAGTATTCCTATAGCACTTTGGAATGACGATCTTTGGATTCATAATTATAACATCGAAAAAACAAAGGAATTATCAGTTGTCTTCTGGAAAAAGTTATTTCTCAGAGAATTGGATGCGGCAAGGGAACGGGCATACAATGAGAAGGTTGAAGTAGAAAAGAAAGCAGATGAAATGCGTGTGCGATATCTCTTCATTGCTGGCATTTTATCCAAAAAACCAGAATAATTGGATGTTGATGTATGGGCGCCGGTTGCAACAACCGACGCCCTTTCTGTTTTTCTGCTAGGATACATTACAAATGACTGAATTCTTCACTGCGATAATACAACTTGACCCACTCGCCATTGTGAAGGCGGGCGGTTATATAGGTATCGCGATTATTATTTTTGCCGAAAGCGGTGTATTACTTGGTATTTTCTTTCCCGGTGATTCTCTTCTTTTCATAGCGGGACTTCTTTCTGCCGGCGGATTTCTTTCATTCGTACCTCTAGTTTTCATTGTTGTCGGTGCGGCAATACTCGGTGATTCGGTCGGCTATTGGTTCGGTGCAAAGATTGGCAACAATTTATTCAAGCGAAAGGACTCGCGTTTTTTCAAACAAGAATATGTTACTCGTACACAGAAATTTTTCGCAACTTATGGAGGTCGCGCGATTATTCTAGCGCGCTTCGTTCCAATTATTCGCACCATCACACCAATTCTCGCAGGTGTCGGTTCGATGACTTATCCGCGGTTTCTCTCATACAATGTCATAGGCGGCGTTCTTTGGGGTGCCGGAATGACTTCGCTTGGATATTCACTAGGTTCAGTAATTCCAAATAGCGAAAAATATGTACTTCCGCTATCGCTCATCATTATTGTTCTTTCTTTCCTCCCTTTCCTCTTTGAATTCATCCGTAATAAAAAAGGTGACACCTTACGGCAGCCGTAAGGTGTCACCTTTTTTGTGTTCTATTTCAGCAATGCGTCAATCGCTGTTTGGAAATTTACATACGGATACGCACCTGCAATTACTTGAGTACCGATTACAAATGACGGCGTTGCATTTATACCAACCTTTTGCGCCTCGGCACGATCTGAATCAATCATCGCTTTGTATGACGCCTCATTTGCTTTTACATCTTCCGCAATTTTTGCCGCATCAATTCCGGAAATCGTAGCGTTGAGTTTATCAATGGACACTGCATTACCAAATCCTTGATCCCCTTCCTGATCTTGCGCGGTATACATCGCTGTGTGCCAAGCTAAATATTTTTCCGGGTACAATTTCCAAACGGAACGATTATACAGTGCATCTGTGATTGAATCGTTGCCAAGAAATGGAAAATCCATAAGGACGACTTTCACTTTTCCAGTATCTACATAATTCTTAATAATTTGCGGCAATGTGTCGAGATCGAAATTTTTGCAAAACGGGCACTGGAAATCGCTCCAGAAAGCGATGGTAATCGGCGCATCTGCTTTGCCAATAAATGGATTACCATCGACCTTTACATTTTTAATATCTACCGTCCCAGTGCCTGATGTTGCGGCTTGTTCTGGGCTTTTCGGGGTGTGTGACCCATTCCATAAAACCGCACCCGCAATAAAAAGCCCGGCCGCTATAACTGCTATTGGTAAAAAGTATTTGTTTGTTTCATTTGTGTCCATATGCGGGCAATGATACCATACCAGTAGATTGCACAACTGCCTCACAAAAAGGAGGGGATTCCTATGAAAATCGCAACGCTTGGCATCATAATTCAAGACGAAAAACTTCTTTTGGGCGAGAAAAAGAAGGGGGAGATTGGCATCGGCAAGCTTTCCGGCCCTGGTGGGAAGCTGGAACCATACGAAGGACTCGAAGAATGTCTATTTCGCGAGACACTCGAAGAATTCGATGTTGAGCTTAAGTTTCCCTCACTTGGAGGTCTGAGAGCCATCATAGATTTCTATGCCGCGGACGAAATTGATTTTCGCGTGTATGTCTACCTCGCGGGAATATTGTCTGGAGAAGTTCACGAGACCGATGAAATGATCCCGAAGTGGTATCCACTCGATGATCTGCCGTTTAACGAGATGTATGATGCTGATCGTCACTGGCTTCCGCCACTCCTCCGAGGTGAGAAGTTTAACGCAAAGGTGCGTTATAAGAAACGCGGAGAAGGTTTCATTGGCATTGAGTTCTCCGAATTCGTTTTTATTCCTCCCACATCCCTCGTTCATTGATTAATCGACCGCGCTCCGCGCGGTCGAGTTTTTTATACACATGAAAATGTTGGATTTCGTAAACCCAACATGCATAATAAAGACCATGGAACTTTGGCATATATTGAATCGTGGAGTCGATGGTAGAAATTTATTTCTTGATTCTCAGGATTATGTACGCTTTATACACAATCTCTACCAATTTAATGACTCAGCGCCTGCTTCTCAATCCGTTCGCCGTTCTTCACCAGATTCTCATGTTGGATTTCGTAAACCCAACATTCAGCAAGAACGAGATCAGATTGTGAACATACATGGATGGGTTCTCATGAAGAATCATTATCATCTTTTGTTTTCCGAACGAGTTGAAGGCGGAATTACTCTCTTCCTCCGCAAACTGAATATCGGATATGCCAACTATTTCAACGAACGGTATGAACGGATTGGGACCCTCTTTCAGGGTCGTACGAAGAAAATACTAGTCGAACGACATGAACATGCGCTATACCTCCTGCATTACATCCACCTCAATCCACTTGATTATTTAAAAGGCGCTCAAGATTGGCGCGTACGCAGTAAGGGCGGTGTCAGAAATACTCACGAGGCATTAGAATATCTTGATTCATATCGTTGGAGCAGTTACCTCGATTATTGTAAGAAAAAGAATTTTCCTTCAATTCTCACGACATCGTTCTTTAAAGGAATGTTGGATGACCCCCATAAAGCGACAAAAGAATATTTACGGGATACTGAACACAACGATGAAGTATTGAAATTAACCTTTGAGTAGCGGATATGTGTTGGATTTACGAAACCCAACATTTTAACTTGACAAATATATTGAGTCGTGTATATTAACAACAGAAAATAAATCCTAAGGAGGAAACATGAAAAAATGTTCTTTGTTGATGTTGGTGGCATTGGTTTTCTTCCCTCTCCTTGCACTCGCGGCAGAAACGGAAAAAAAAGAAGAGGCACCTGTTGGGATCTCAATTGAGACCCAGGTGGTTGGAAATACCCGGCCGTCTAAAACCGACGCGTGGTATGAGTCGCCTGTGAAAGGATCATTAGGACTCTTCGGATCCGCGGGTCGCTGGCTGGACGGGTATCAGTTCGTCTGTGGCGGACCAACCTGGAAGCCGATTTCATGGCTAAAAGTCGGACTCGGCTTCGGTGCAGAACAGGCAGCTCTTGGAGAGGGGCGCAATATTTTCTTTCGTGGAGCCGGATTCTTAGAGGTTAGCGTCGGCAAATTCAATGCTTTCGCTCTCTTCGAACAAGGGGGCACCGGTCCGTGGCATAAGGCAACGGTAGATTACCAAATCATCGATAAGATTTCGCTTGGGGTAATGAGCGAGACCAATGTCGGTATTGGCCCGAGGATTGGGTATAACCTTGGGAAGGGATACAAAGTGTGGGGAGCCGTCGCACGCGATCGCGACGATCGCTCATACACACCGATATTTGCTATCAATTACAGCTTCTGATACGGCGATCAAACTTGAAAGCCCTGCATTACTGCAGGGCTTTGTCATGTTGGATTTCGTAAACCCAACATTATTGATACTGAATATAGATTGGTGCAGGGGTCATCCTTAATACTTCGGCGGGAGTTAGCAAACCGGTAGATGGCGGTTTGATATCGTTTTTATAAAATAATTTGATGCCAGTAAATTGTACTGGTTCTGGATAAATAACTCTGCGATAAGTTCCATATTTCTTTTCTTTCGACCCGAAACCGTCCATATCTATCACTATCTGAACTTCTGGTAGCGGCTGTATTTTTTTATAATTCGTCACCATATCCTGTGTGAATCGATGTACAACGAGAACTTTCGGCGGCAGATGATTATCTCGCACAAGTTTCGCCAGATATTGTGCGGCATAATTTATGTCGGTTGCATCAAAAGTGCCGATAACTGTGCCCGGAGGATCGCCAAATTTCATAGAAAATTCTGGATCAATAGCTAGATGCACATTTGGCATTTTTAAATATTTTTCAAGTTGCGGGAGCTCATATTGCAGAGTGCTAAGTGCTACTTGCACATCAAGAAACACAATCCCTCGTATCTGATTTGCCAAATTAAGTGCATGATCTATCTGATCGTCCGGCATCCGCAATATATACTTCCCTTCTTTGCCGGCACTCGCCTGCGCAACTGTTGCAATATAATGTATTGCAGGTACAACTGGCGTTGTAGAATCCGCGGCTGCCCATTTAGCAGTCGTACTCGCTAGCATCGCTAGCATCTGATCGGATGGATATTCACCGAGTACACCCATCCCTTTAGAATAAAAATTTCCGTAATATGCAACTATCCGTTTGAAAGGAAGAATCGCACCATCATTCGGATAAACTGTCTTCACTGGCCAGAGCCGTAGTGTGCTTGAAGAAGTCAGACTTCCGGAACTTGCATTTGAAGTCTGACTTCCTGTCGAGGTCGCAATATGCGCGAGAGAAAGAATCCGTGCATCATAATCGTCACGATTAAATACTGGCAAAGGAATAAATTTTTCCGGCTTCCCTGCTGCTTCTGAAAGATATTCTGTCGAAAACAAATCTGAAAAACCGAATAAATAAATAAGAGCGAAAACGACGACGCATATACTCGTCATCCACATCTTGTTTGTCATATTAGGTTAATTCTTATTTCTTCGCCTCTTTAAAAACAACTCGCTTGCGTAGTGTAGGATCAAACTTCGTGAGTTCGATTTTTCGCTCAACTTTCTTTTTATTTTTACGCGTCCAAATGATATGTTTGGACTTTGTGGATTTAAGCCGAAGAAGACGATCTTGTGACATACAGAAAATCTAGCAAAAAGAATGCGATTACGCAACCGGCGCAGCAGCGCTGTCCCGAGCCGAAGCGAGGGATCTTTTCACTCGGGATAATCGTTTCCTCACATCAAAATGCGGTTCATTATTCTTTATAGATATTGTAACAGTGCCACCTTCTATCACGCCCTGTGCAACCATCAGCGATGCGAGTGGAGTAAGTATTTTGTCCTGAATTGTTCGACGAAGCGGTCGCGCACCATAAATCGGATTGTATCCGTTTTCAGCAAGCCATTGTTTTACTTCTGATGAGAATGTAAGTGCGATCCGTTTTTGCGAAAGTCGCTGTGTAATTTCTTCAATGTGGTTTTCAACGATTTTTATAAGAGATTCTTTAGCAAGAATGTCGAAGATAATAATGTCATCAAGTCGATTAAGGAACTCCGGGCGAAAATGTTCGCGCAAGGTGCTCATCACTTTCTCTTTTGTTTCTTCGTAGCGAGTCGCATCAGTTGCGCCAGCCGTGCCGAAACCGATATTAGCAAGACGGTCAACAAACTCGCCTCCAATATTGGAAGTAAGTACAATAATTGTATTTTTAAAATTTACTTTGCGTCCTTTACCATCTGTTAAGTGTCCAGAATCCAAGACCTGTAAAAGGATATTAAACACTTCCGGATGTGCCTTTTCAATCTCATCAAATAACACTACCGCGTACGGACGATGTCGGATTCGTTCGGTTAATGTACCGGATTCTTCATATCCAACATAACCTGGAGGAGCCCCAATAAGTTTTGCAACCGAGTGCTTTTCCATAAATTCACTCATATCAACGCGAACAAGCGCATCAGCGTCATTAAACATAAATTCTGCAAGTTTCTTTGAAAGTTCCGTCTTCCCAACGCCCGTCGGTCCAAGAAATAGAAAAGATCCAATCGGGCGATTAGGATCGCTGATTCCGACTCGCGATCGTTTTACTGCATCAGTAACTTTCTTAACTGCGATATCCTGACCGATAACGCTGTGCTTAAGTGAGTCCTCCATACGACTAAGTTTTGCGACTTCTTCTTCAAGCATGCGTGCGACTGGAATTCCCGTCCAACGCGATACAACTGCGGCGATATCTTGTTCAGCAACTTCCTCATTCAATACTCGTCTCGATTTCTGTAGCGTTTTTAATCGCTTCAGTTTTATCTCAAGATCTTTTTGAAGATGCGGAATTTTACCGTAACGAATTTCTGCGACAGTTCCAAGATCGGCAGCGGATTCTGCATTGTCCGCCTGAATTTTCAGTGTTTCCAATTCGGTCTTTGCGGCACGGATACCTGTCAGAACTTCTTTTTCATTTTTCCATTTAAGTTCAAGCTCGCTTGTCTTTTCTTTCAAGTCAGCTACTTCTGTTTCAATATTTTTAACGCGCTCTTTAATCTCTTTTCCGCCTGAGACAGATCCGCTTCCAGAGGAGGTAGCCGCTTCTAAATCCTTCTGTAGCGCCTGTCGTTCAATCTCAAGACGGCGAATTTTACGGTCTGTTTCCTCAAGCAAAGGCGGTTTATTTTCAAGCGCAATACGAAGTCCAGATGCTGCTTCATCAATAAGATCAATGGCCTTGTCAGGCAAAAAGCGATCGCTAATGTAACGCGAAGAGAGCTCGACAGCGGAAACTATAGCACCATCCGTAATGCGAACTCCATGGAAAAGTTCATATTTATCTCGAAGCCCGCGTAAGATGGCAATACCATCTTCAATCGATGGCTCGCTAACAAATACTGACTGGAAACGACGAGTGAGCGCTGCATCTTTTTCTATATATTTCTGATATTCCTTCAGCGTGGTCGCACCGATAACGCGGATCTCTCCTCGAGAAAGCGCTGGCTTGAGCATATTTGATGCGTCCAATGAACCCTCCGCTCCTCCTGCGCCAACAAGTGTATGGAGTTCATCTACAAAAAGAATGACCTTACCTTCCGATCGTGCAACCTCCTTCATCACATTTTTCATCCGTTCCTCAAACTCGCCACGATACTTTGTACCAGCAATCATAAGTCCGAGATCAAGCGATAAAAGTTCCTTACCTTTCAACGACTCTGGAACATCTCCGGTTGCCATGCGCGTAGCGAGCCCTTCGGCTATCGCTGTTTTACCCACGCCTGCCTCGCCGATAAGGACTGGATTGTTTTTTGTTCTGCGCGCTAGAATTTGGATTACTCGATTAATTTCAAGATCACGGCCGATAACGGGGTCTAGTTTATTTTCTGCTGCGAGTTTTGTAAGATTTCTTGCATATTTTGTAAGCGCACGAAACTGTTTCGGTTCTGTAATTTGACCCTCTTTAGAATTCTTTAATTCTTTAAGTACAGCGATTGCCGCGGTTTGAGTTATTGAGAATCGAGCAAGAATATCGGCAGCACCACCAGGATGCTCAATAACTGCGAGGAAAAGATGTTCAGTACCAACGAATGAATCATTCATTCGTGCAGCTATCTTCCCAGACGCCTCAAGTGCCTGAGCAAGTTCTGGTGTTAGATAAATTTGATACGCCGGCGAAAGTACGGATGCGCTTTCGGGCGCTTCAAGATGTTCAAGCACAGTATCCGCAAGCATAACTGTATCAACCTCCATTCGATCAAGTATTGAGAAGACAAGCGATTCTTCTTGAAGAACAAGGGCGGCAAGTAAATGAAGCGGAGATACATGATTCTGACCGCGCTCAATGGCAAGTTCGTGTGCACGCCGCACAGTTTCTTTCGCTTTAGTGGTGAAATTATTGAATGGCGGCATAATTATGATCCCTTAGGAACCGTTGAATTAGTAGTTGTCGTTGCAATAAGAAGAGCGGTTATTTTATCAGCACTTATAAGAAGACCTGAGGTTATTCCGGCACCTACGCCAATTAGATTTCCAGAGAGATCAACGGCAGCGCTTCCCGCACCTATATCTGGAAGTGTTGTATGAATTCCATTTTTACTGACACGCGCAATTATTCCAGTAGCAGCTGAACCGTCTGCACTAATAGCAAGTACTGTTTCCCCAAGTTTTAATTCGTTCGGCGTTCTTAATACTGGAGAAGTTGCTTTTGGTAATACAGCGTCATCCGCGAAACCATAAATAGTGATTCCGTTTCCTTCATGTGCAATTGATGCGGCAATATACGAGCCATCCGAAAATCCTATAAGTGCTTCTTGCGGCAGGGCGTCTTGCGCTGCAGTTGCAATAGCACGCGCCTTTGGAATATAGGTCCCAACAGAAATCACAGGCGTTGAGGTACCTGTCTTGGCAGGATAAATGACGACTGCACGAGTTGCGTCTTCTCCAATTGCGGCCATAACTAGATCCTGATTCGAAGGTGCTGGAGCTTGAATTATCGCGGCAGGTGCAACTTTAGACACTGTTTCTATAGTGCGTTCGACTACACGATTCACTGTTTGCGTCACAAATGGCGGCGCTTGATCAAGCAAAGATACCGTTAAAATACCTGTTGCAACAGATGTAACAAAATTCACAAGGATAGTGAGCAATATAAGTTGTGATTTGGAAAGTTCCTCGATATTCATACTTCTATAATGCTACCTGCGGTCGTTACTGTCAACAAACGAAATTGTGTGTGCGAGCGCCTTTTTGAAACGATCTAACTGGCGCATACTATTCTCCGGACCCCAAGAAATACGCAGCGTTGTACGGGCTCGTTCTATATCGCCGGTTAAGGCGAATACCGCGCGCGAACCATCTTCAGAATTTGTCTCGCAGGCGCTTCGTGTAGAGACCGCAAACCCTGCTTCATCAAGAAGTGCGACAATGTAGTCAGTATCACGACCAATCAGTGAAATATTGAGGATGTTCGGCGCTTGATCTCGTCCTTCATTTATATATACATTTTCAATTGTGTTTGTAATGGATTTGATGAGTTCACATCGTGAGTGTTCTGCGATGGTACGAAATTTCTCGCGACCAAACGCGGCCTGCCGGAGGCAGGCCGCGAACGATTCCGCAAGTTGTGGTGACTCGCTTCCTGATCTCAACCCTCTTTCTTGCCCGCCGCCGCGATACAACGGTTCAAGTGGAATTGTACGATGAACAACAAGCGCACCTATACCACGAACCATCCCAACTTTTGAAGAATCAAAAGTAAGCATGTCGGCACTGAAATGAGCACGAGATATTTTTTCTGTAAGCGGCGCCTGACTGGCATCGATATGAAGTAAAATTTTTGAACCAATTGTCTCGCGCACATTTCGTGTGTTCCAGACAACCCCCGTTTCCCCGCAAACAGCGTCCATGACGACAAGAACAGTTTCCGGCCTTAACAATTCCTTCAGTTTTGCGCAATCGACGCGCCAATCCTTGATTGGAAGCGGTTCAATTTCGACACCTCGTTCGTTCAACATTTTTACATTCTCAACAATCGATGCGTGCGAACTCGGCAAGTACAGCACATGGTCTCCTTTTTTAGCGATACCGAGAATGGCAAGCGCATTTGCTTCTGTTGCTCCGCTCGTAAAAATAACATCGTCCGGCTGTACCTCAATCAGTCGTGCGATTTCTTTACGCGCCCCCTCGAGTTGCTCTCGGGACCTTCGTCCTTCTTCATGAGGCGATGACGGATTGCCACTTACGCCCGCTGCGCGGTCGAGATAGGTGCGTCGGTTAAACATGCTCCGATTCAATGAGTTTGTAATCACGCAAAAATAGGTAGCGGGCAATTTTGAATATTCCGTAAGCCATGAATGGCGCCGCAAGAACATCTATTGAATAGTGAATATGTGCGAGCAGTACAGCAATCGCAAAAACGAAAGACAATAATAAAAATAGATTCCGTTCGAGTGGCTTCTTCCAGAAAATCAGCGCCATTAAGAATGGCATACCTGTATGTCCTGAAAAGAAAAAACCCGTTTGCATATTGAAATACGAATAGATTGCATCAAAAAATCCCGATCCTGGTGTGATGTGGCCCGGATAGATGCCCATATGCGTAAGAGACATAAAGAGTGCACGAATTGCAATAAAAAGCGCGAGCGCTTTGAGAGTAAAGAGAATATACCGTGGACGAAACAGCACAACAAATAAGACGGTGATGACGATTGCGAACAGCGCAACTTCTATGATTATAAAATTCAGATCAACGACTGGCAGATTATCTAAAAGAAGATCGCCGACATATGTAGAAGTCGGGCGTGACGAATATGAAAGTGCGTAGACCGTTGCGATATGTTGGCATACGAACGAAAGAGTGAGCAAGAAAACCGCTTCAGCGAGAGAGCGTATCCACTCTGAACTGAAGAGATGTTTATGACTAAATAATTCTGTATGATATGTTTCCATATTTATTAATTGTATGGTATCATATATGAATCAACCAGCGCTGGATCCAGAGAAGTGGGATCGAGCTTCTATCTTCGGCTACTGATTTGATACCTGCCTACCGGTAGGCAGGCATTAGTCACACAATTTATCTATCGTATGCAAGAAGGAACTGTAGTTAAAAAGAACGATAAGGGTTTTGGCTTCATCAAAGTCGACGGCTCAAATGACGGCGACAAAGATCTTTTCTTCCATTCCAACGAGCTCAAGAACATTTCGTTCGATGAACTCAAAGAAGGAGACAAGGTTTCGTTTGAAGTAGGTGAAAGTCCAAAAGGCCCGAACGCTCTCAATGTTAGCAAGGTCTAAGTGATTCAGTAGAATCACCTACTGGGTAATTGGACTCTTGATAGAAAAAGCCCCGCCTCGGCGGGGCTTTTTCTATTCAGTCGTTACTCCGTCAAAATG
>JAZDHA010000034.1:0-7654 GCA_043806295.1 bacterium
AGCGCCTCTTTCATATTTTCATCTAGACCTGAGCGGAGCGCTGGTTTTGTTTTATCTAGCGGATTCGCGAGATATATATCACCATTCTTCGCAAATGATTGCGTTGAAATCTCGGTGAAGCCCTGTGCTACCAATTCGTCCTTTATTTTTTCGATACCGCGATATCGCGCCTGATCCGGTACTGATATGTAGGACATCGGAAGTCCTACATCAGATGTAGGACTTCCGATGTCCAATGCGGGAACGCGGTCGTAGCCAAGAATACGACCGACTTCTTCAACGAGGTCTTCCGAAATGATGAGGTCGGTGCGTTCAAATGGTGGAGTTATTTCAAATTCTCCATTTTTTTCTGAGCAGGCCTGCCTGTCCGGTAGGCAGGGAAGTCCGAGACGATTAAAAACACCCATCACTTCTTCTTTTGAAAAATCTGAGCCGAGAATATTGTTTATCTTTTTGAGCGATGTGGATACCGTCCCTCGCTCCGCTCGGGATGCGTAGCTGTCGCAGACAGCTCGCACTTCCCCACCCGCAACTTCTTGGATAAGCGAGATTACATCGCGCATACCATACGCACAGAGCTCCGGTGATGGGCGGTTTTGGAATCGCAGTGACGCCTCAGTAACTAATTTGAATGCCTGAGCTGTTTTGCGAATTGTTGTACCGTCAAAGTTCGCTGATTCAATAATAATATTGGTTGTGTTTTCGTTTATCTCCGCCACCTTACCGCCTTTTACGCCGGCAATGCCAATTGGTATATCTGCGTTTGCATCAGTAATAAGAAGCACACTTGCAGGCAACGCATATTCTTCGCCCGAAAGTACAGTTATTTTTTCGTCTTTTTTTGTATTACGAACTTTTATTACATACTTTCCATCTTTTTCCGCAAGTTTTGCCGCATCAAATGCATGCAACGGCTGACCTATGTTAAGCATTACGAAATTCGTCGCGTCAACGATGTTATTGATAGACCGTTGCCCCACTGCTTCAAGCGCTTCTTTGAGCCATGCTGGCGACGGCCCAATCTTCACTCTTTCCACCAGTGCACCCATATACCGCAAACACTTCTTCTCATCCTCAATCTCCACTTCCAGTGATGTAGGACTTCCGATGTCCCACATGGGAAATGGTGTAGATAGTGGGTCGTTTTTGAGCGGCAAATCGAGTATGGCGGAAAGTTCTTTTGCAATGCCGCGATGACATAGACAGTCCGCTGCGCGATTCGGTAGGACCTTTACATCCATCATATCGCTGTCTCCGCCAACTGGCGGATCTTCTATCTCAAACGCATGAAAAGTGAGAGCATCACTGATTGCTTCAGTATCAGGCAATGGTTTATCAAAATATGTCTGAAGCCAATTGCGTGAGACTTTCATATTTTTTTCTCGTCAAACCCATGTACAAAACGAACATCACCAGAATGGAAAAGACGGATATCGGGAATGCCATATTTAATCATGAGAACCCGTTCCAGACCGGGACCGAATGCAAATCCCTGAATTTTTTCAGGATCAAGGCCGGCATTTTTTAATACATTCGGGTGCAACATTCCAGCGCCAAACATCTCGAGCCACCGACCTTCTTTCCCAGGTGCTTCAAACCACAAATCAACTTCAACTGACGGCTCGGTAAATGGGAAATAGCTTGGACGGAAACGAATTTCAACATCATGACCAAAATACTCATGATAAAACCGCTTCCATGTTCCTTTCAGGTGCGCGAGTGTAACTGTTCCTGTCGGTCCGACTGCGAAACCATCATATTGATAGAACTGCGCTTCGTGTGTCATGTCGGTCGCCTCATTACGAAAAACTTTTCCGATACTAATCATCCTCTTTTCAGTCCTTCCTGTTTTTGCCATTTTCTCCAGCTCACGAATAGTGACTGATGTTGTGTGTGTACGAAGAACGCGGCGTGGTGTTTCGTTCGTCCAAAATGTATCCTGCATATCTCTTGCAGGATGATCGGCAGGAACATTTAACGCAGTGAAGTTATACCATTCACTTTCAAGCTCCGGACCATAGGCAATATCAAACCCCATACGGCCGAAGATATCCGCAATCTCGCGTGTCGCGATGGTGATTGGATGAAGATGACCTTGTTGATTCATTCTCAAAATATAACAGATTATGCTATAATTGCGCCATTATGAGTCCCCAGATGATTGTATATCCTTTCCTTTTCATCGCTATATTTTTTGAGTCATTTATCTTAGTGACATTCCTTTCGAAGCCCGCGCGCGCGGCCCGCGCGCGCGGCTCTGGCCTCATAACTCCTTTGATAGCAATTATTGTGCCATGTTATAACGAAGCATCCACGGTCGCTCACACATGTGAATCGCTTCTCGCTCTTGACTATCCAAAAGATAAACTTGAGATTATTCTAGTCGATGATGGATCAACTGATGCCACGCCAGAAGCGATGTCACATTTCGCAAGTCATCCGCAAGTACGCATTATTAGCAAAGAAAATGGAGGGAAACATACCGCATTAAATATTGGCATCGCCGCGACACATGCAGAAATTATCGGCTGCCTTGATGCTGATTCATTTGTTGAATCGGACGCTCTTCGCGAAATTGTTCCCTGTTTTACGAACGAGAAAATAGCTGCAGTTACTGCCGCGATGTCTGTTCATAATCCAAAGACCATTATTCAGCATATGCAAAATGCCGAATATATCTTCGGCATTACTATCAGACATACGCTGGCATCGGTAAACGGTCTTTATGTTACGCCAGGACCTTTCTCTTTTTATAGAAGCAATATCGTAAAAAAACTTGGAGGATTTCGCCATGGTTACCAAACCGAAGATATGGAAATGGCGCTTCGTATCCAGAAGGCGGGTTATGTAATTGAAAATGCACCTTATGCTCGTGTATACACAAAAGCACCTAGTACAATTACTGGATTGATTAAGCAACGCACACGCTGGACAACCGGTTTTTTCCGTAATGTCATCGGCGAATATCGAGATCTTATCGGAAATCGCCATCATGGTGCACTTGGTATGATGGTGCTTCCTTCTGCGATTGTTTCAACTGTAGGCAGTATTCTTCTTTTCTCTCTTATGCTTTTTACGCTTTCAAAAAATATTTTGACGGCTTTTGAAATTCGTGCTGGTATTCCGCTATCTTATTCGCTTTTGCCACATGGTTCTTTTGATTGGTTTTATTTTCCAATAAGCGTATTTTTACTTCTTGGAGTTTTCACGCTGCTTGCTTCACTTTTTATGATTACGATCGGCAAACGAATCTCAAAAACACCAGGAAATATTACGCTTGGTATTTTTTCGTACATAATTCTTTATGGTCTAATCGCACCATTGTGGATTATCCGCTCTACGAGCGATGTTGCCTTAGGGAAACGCCGACACTGGCGGTAATATAAAAACTATTTTATGTCTCTTGTGGCTAGAAATGCACTCATAGCTCTTTGTATTACGGTTGTGCTTTCCGGTACTGTAATTTATGCCATTAACTATCTGAATAGCGCACGCATTGCGGAATTGGGAGCAATAGAAGAACAAATTTCAATTGAGACGCTTTCTCTTGACACTCAATTTTCTCTTCTTGAAGCGGCACCATGCGACAGTGTTGCATCATCAACGGTATTGACAGGCGAACTTGCCGACTTGGGAGATCGTCTATCTTATACAGAAAGTCAGCTAGGCGACGATAATCCACAAGTATTGCGTCTTAAGAAACAATATTCATTGCTTGAAATTCGTGATTATCTCATTACTAAAGAACTTGCCGCTGTATGCGGAACGAAGCCAGTTACGATTCTTTATTTTTATAGTAATGCCGGTGATTGCTCCGATTGCGATAAGGCCGGATACGCCCTCTCTTATCTGCATACAACTTATCCGGAACTGCGCGTATATTCTTTCGACTATAATCTTGATCTAGGAGCGCTTAAGACATTTATTGCCATCAATAAAATACAGGGTCCATTGCCCGCATTTGTCGTAAATGACAAACATTCGTATGGATTTACATCCTTGGATGAATTCAAAAAACAGTTCCCAAAAGGAGCTTTGGCTACAACCACTACTGCAAGCACTATTCGTTGAGCCGCCTCCCCGATTCGGACGGGGAATTAAATTTCCTTCTTAAGATATTGCTTTCTCCAAGTCCTACCTTTCCCTTTATTCAAGTTGCGAAACGATGGTGTAAGTGCGTGACAATTCGGGCACAAAAGTTTTAGATTTTTTAAATCATTATTATCAGAATTGCCATCTAAATGATCAACTTCTAGTGGCACATGTCCTGTGGCTGGATTCTTTTTATTCCATCCGCATAATGAACATTTTTCTCCGTGCTTTTCTAGCAAAAACCTTTTTATGTGACGCGATATGTTCTTTGTAATCACTTTTTGTTGTCCGGCAAACCATTTATCCTTGAAGATTCTGTAACGAAAGTCTGCTTGGCATTTGTTTGAACAAAATTTCTGCTGATGTCTTTTTTTCAGGATTGCTCTGCAAAACTGACAAACGCGTTCTTTCATACCAAAATGATACCATCTCTTGGAAAAGAGTAGGTACTCATCTGTGGATAACCATTCTTCTAAATATCCTTGGAGCCGAGAGTCGGATTCGGACCGACGACCTGCTCATTACAAGTGAGCTGCTCTACCGGCTGAGCTATCTCGGCAAACGAAGAACACTATACCTTCCCCGACCTTTTTAGTATACATCCGGAACTTCGGGGCGTGTTGTTTCAAGATGGCCTTTGAAATCTGACAGCGTTCTAACAAACTCCCGAGCATTTTCGCGCGGCACTGTATCAATCGCGCGTCTAGTACGAAGATATCGAACTAGACGCGTCAAAAACCGTTCAGTGGCGCGCACTGCCAGAAGCGACAATTGCGCGATGGTATTAGCAATGAGATGCATAACGCGTAACATTTCTTCTTTTAAGAATGCCAGTATATCAACATTTTTTAAAATAAATTCGATTTGTTCAACATTTTCATCAAGACGAGTACGCCGGCTAGCAAACAATCGGATACCTCGTTTCGTTTCGAAATCAGAAAGAACAAAAAAACAAACTAGAAGTAAGAATGTTACTAAGATGAAGATTAAATATCCCATAATAATCAATGGGTAGAAATGCGAACAAAACGACTTACCTCAATCCGTTCCCCGAATTTTTGCGTTGCTTCATTAAGAAGATCGCGCACCTTTTTGCTTTCATCCTTTATGAATGACTGTTCAAGAAGATCCTCTGTATTCTCTGGATCCATTGCCGCGACTTGCATTGCGAGCTCTCGGGCTAGCGCACAAAAATCATGATTTTTTGCAACAAAATCCGATTCTGAGGACAGGAGCACCATCGCGCCAATAGTATCGCTATGCGCATAGGTTCCTATCGTACCGGCCTTGAGTGTTCGCTCTGACTTCTTTACAGCGGTAGCGGCTGAATTCTTCCGAAGAATAACTTCTGCCTTAGCTGAATCGCCGCCTGCTTCTTCAAGCGCTTTTTTGCATTGCATAACGGACACTCCACCAGTCCGCTCTCGTAGTGCCTTAATACTATCTGTGGTAATTTCCATAGATGGAAATTATATCACGCAATCTGTCCTTTTTTAAAAGCGTTCGTTAATTCAGAAAGAATAAATCGCACTGTTTCTCTAGACGAATCATTCGCAATGATTGGATATGTCGCATCGTGCAAATCGCAATCCGAACTCATAATGGCGATTATTGGAATACCCTTATCATTCGCTTCCTTTACCGCATGCTTTTCATGTTTGGTGTCAACAACTAGAAGCGCGTCCGGTCGTTTAGTGAGTGTCGTAAGTCCATCAAGTCGTTGTTCAAGTCGTTTTTTTTCACGCTCAATGTGTACGAGTTCAAGCTTTGTATGTTGCTTCACTCGTACACCAGTCGCATCTTTTTCAGAAAGTTCCGCAAGTCGATCTATTCGCTTTTTTATCTCACCCCAATTGGATATAGTGCCGCCAAGCCATCTCGTAGCAACAAAAGGCGCAGCGATCTCATTTGCCGCTTTTTTTACGAGTGCGGCAATTTCAATCTTTCCACCGACAAACAAGATGGTTTTCCCTTCTTTTGCAATGGTCCCCATAACGGATTTAGCGGCTTCAAGTTGTGCAGCTGTTTGAGTTAAATCAATAATTTCCTGTCGTCCTTTTGTACCAATCAGATATGGCTTCATAGATGGATGTCGGCGGCTTTTAACCTGCGCGAAATGCGCCCCAGTATCAAAGAGGCGCTTCAATTCTACCGTATTGTTCTCCGTCGTCATTATTCGGCTATTCTAACCTGAACACCGCTTGCGCGCAAGTAACTTGGACATCGGATGTCCAAGTTTAGGTGCTAGAATAATAGAGATGGAATTCTTTCACTTGACTGGGCGTGGAGTTGAAAAACGTAACATTGTGCTTGACGATTCTGATCGCCTGCGCTTCTTACACGATCTATACGCATTTAATGATCTAAATCCGGTTGAGAACTACGGCCTCCCCGGACGACGCGGAGAACGCCCCAAAAGACATTTATTAGTGCATGTACACGCATTTTGCTTGATGCTGAACCATTATCACCTCCTCGTATCCGAAACGGTTGAGAATGGGATTTCTTTATTCATGCAGAAACTCAACATGGGATATACGAAGTATTTCAACGAACGGTACGAGCGTTCCGGTGCCCTCTGGCAAGGAAAATATCGTAAAGTTCATATCGCCCGTGGTGCTCATTTCCTTTATATGCCCTTTTATATCCATCTGAATCCACTTGATTACATTATGCCAGAGTGGCGTGAAGGCGGAGTGCAGGACATGCCCATGGCACTCAAACATCTTGAAGAATACCGCTGGAGCAGTCACCTCGATTATTTCGGTGTCAGAAACTTTCCTTCAATTACTCAACGAGATGAATTACAAGAACTGCTTGGCAAGCGTGCTGCTTATAAAAAAACGATTGCTGAAATTCTCTCTGATCAAACATTGGCTTCAGAGAGCAATGCACTCGAATGGAACGATAGGTGCAGAACACAAACTTGGACATCGGATGTCCAAGTTTAGGATTTTGGATTGGTGGTGAATGTAGTTCGGAGTGCAGCGACAATGTCGTCGATGCCGCCCACCATAATCTTCGGGAGATTGTGCCATGACTCCTGCAAGCGATGGTCGGTGACACGGTCTTGTAGAAAGTTGTAAGTACGAATTTTCTCTGAACGGTCGCAGGTGCCTATTTGTGCTTTCCGTTCTGCCGCGTGTTCTTTTGCCTCTTTTTCCTCATACAATTGTTCAAGTTTCGCGGATAAAATCTGCATCGCTTTCTCGCGATTCGCTTGCTGACTGCGTTCGGAAGAAGATTTTACATCAATGCCGGTCGGCATGTGAACGAGTCGAACTGCTGTTTCAACCTTATTTACATTCTGTCCGCCTGCCCCACCGCTTCTGGAAAATTCCATTTTTATATCTGCAGGATTAATTTCAATTTTCGACTTCGCACGGATAGGTAAAACAGCTACCGAGGCCGTTGAAGTATGAACACGACCTGATTTCTCTGTGAGCGGTATTCGTTGAACACGATGCACTCCTGTTTCATAGCGTAAGGCGTCATACGCATCAGAATCGGCGATTTCAAGTGTGAGATCATCGAGTATGCGTGTCTTCCATCCGTGTCGTTC
>JAZDHA010000035.1:0-3511 GCA_043806295.1 bacterium
TATACTTCCTTCCATGCCCGCCTTCGCCTCGCCAGAGCTCGGCTTCGGTGGGGCAAAGCCCGCCTGAATTCGAGCGGAGGCAGGGTCGTTATTAGCTAGCAAAGTACTCATGAACAAAGCAGATATTATCGACAAGGTGCACGGTGTTCTCGGTTCAACGAAGGCCGATGCCGAACGCGCGGTCGAGACCGTTATTAGTGCAGTCGTTTCCGGTCTCAAGTCCGGCGACGAGGTCTCGATTTCAGGTCTTGGTATCTTCGCTACGAAGGCGCGTCCGGCGCGTCAGGGCCGTAATCCTCGCACAGGCGAGACGATTCATATTGCAGCTTCTCGTACGGCGAAGTTTCGCCCAGCAAAGGCACTTAAGGATGCAGTGAAATAGGTTTTTATTTTAGGTATTTCTTTTTCTTCAGTTTGTCTGGAAGATACGACTCTTGGTCGTATTTTTCATATCCTTCGCCATATTTTAGTTCTTCCATAAGTTTTGTGACCGGGTTTCGGATTTTTTTCGGAATCGGAAGATTACCAAATGCACAAACATCTTCTTGCGCGGAGCGAAGTGCATCGTGGGCGGAGCGATCTTTTTTCGCATTTGCGAGATATACAACGCCATGCGCGAGATTTATGGCACATTCGGGATAACCGATTATTTCGCAGGCACGGAAGACGGCGTTAGCGACAACAAGTGCTGTCGGCTGTGCGAGACCAATATCTTCTGAAGCAAAAACGACCATTCTTCGTGCGATGAAAAGCGGGTCTTCTCCTGCCTCAACCATTCGCGCGAGGTAATAGAGCGCGGCGTCTGCCTGCGAAGCGCGCATACTTTTTATAAACGCGCTAATAGTGTCGTAGTGTTCTTCGCCTTTCTTGTCGTAGCGCAAATGCGGTGATTCCAATGCTTTATTCAACATTTCAACCGTCACTTTCCCATACAAACTCTGCGCGCCCTCAATCATACTTAATACCTTTCTAGCATCACCATTTGCATATCCCATTAACCAGTCAGATGCTTCTTTATTCACTTTGATTTTTGTCCGCGTAATAATTGCACGGAGTGCTTCTTCAGAAAGCGGTTCCAATACAAAGACGCGACAGCGCGAGAGCAACGGCGCGATAATTTCAAACGACGGATTTTCGGTCGTTGCGCCAATAAGTGTCAATTCCCCATTTTCAACATAAGGTAAAAGAAAATCTTGCTGTGCTTTATTGAATCTATGAATCTCATCCAAAAACAGCACTTTAGGTTTAAGGGGTAAGATTCTTGCACCTAATAACTTCTTTATGTCATCTTTACCGGCGGAAACCGCAGAAAGTTCAAAAAGTTCTGCATCAAGTGCGCGCGCATAAATGCGTGCAATAGTCGTCTTCCCTGTTCCGGGTGGTCCCCAAAGAATAAAAGAAAATTTATGTTTCTTCTCAACCGCCACGCGTAAAGGTCCCGCATTTTTCCTTATGTTTCCCTCGACGGACTCGGGACCCACCAAGTGGGCCTGTCCAACAACCTCATCGAGTTTTGTCGGTCGTATTCGTACAGCTAATGGCTCCATACTGATATGGTACTCCTCTCCAAAATTTTGTGGTGCGGGATGGGAGAATCGAACTCTAGCACATTTTGAATTAATTCGAACTCGGAAGAGACCATTGATCTATCGGTCCTTCAGAAGAACAAGACTGCCTGTATACCATTCTTCCGTCTGATGCTGATAATCTATAATACTTACAAAAATCTGAATTCCATTTTCCAAGAACCACAGTCCAAAATAATCTTAATTCTGGTGGAGAATGAGAACCTATTAACTTACTATACTCAGAGTTTTCTTCAAGAGAAATCTCGATTGAGATTTCATCCGGTTTTAACGAATTAATTTTCTGTTCAATTTCCTCGGGAAGTTGTGGTCTCAGAGCGCCAAGAACATCTTTTTGAGGTAGCCATTTTTGGCTCAGCAAGGAGTCCTCCGTTAAGAGGTAATCCCAAGTTACAGCTTGTAGAGTACTTTTATCAATACCAACTTGGATTCGTGTAGGTTGTATCTTTGTATCGGCTTCGGTTGTATCAATCTCTAAATTTTTGTTTATTATCTTAATTCTAAAAGGTACCAAAATAACACCGGGGAGTTCGCGTTCAATAGAACGAAGCCCGGAAGCACATTCATATTGATAATGTATTTTAAAGAATTCGCTCCCAACTTTATTTTTTAAGGAATCTTCAGCTACACCCACGATTTCTTTAGCCAATTCACTAGGAATTTCCTCTCCATTGAAAGTCCCAAAATAAGAACCACACGGTTTTTGTTGCTCTGCATCTGTATAACCCCCAAATTCACTAATTTTGTTGCTCGTTGATGAAAATATCGAAAATTCGAAAGGGGAAGCTTTTCGAATTAAAACAAAATATCCTACTGCGCCAGTTAAGATGATAATAATTACTGTTAGGATGATATTTTTAATCATAAATTAGATTCTACACTAGAAACACTGATTTTGTCAGTGCGGACGGCGGGAGTCGAACCCGCGCTGACTGCTTGGAAGGCAGCCGTCATAGCCGTTAGACCACGCCCGCTTCAATTTCTGATAGTACCACTTCATTCCAGAGTTGAATTTTCCGAAAGAAGAGCACCCCATATTCCTTTCGTCCCCTACTCAGAACAACCAGTTGCACAGTGCCAAAAGGAAGTTTATGCAGTTTTTTCGCTTTTTTATCGACACGAATGTCAATCTGGGGCTTTTGGAATTGGGATAATGGAATGCTAGTAGTACGGGACCAAAATTGCAAACATT
The DNA here is from genome assembly GCA_043806295.1 of bacterium. GTDB lineage: Bacteria > Patescibacteriota > Minisyncoccia > Phycocordibacterales > Phycocordibacteraceae > C7867-001. The sequence goes on from JAZDHA010000035.1 coordinate 2,779, forward strand.
GTCGGACATTATTATCCGGATATAAATGCACGCGAATCTTAATCTGGTCTTTTCTCACACCGAGTATCTTGAACCATGCAATAGCGGCTTGAATGATACGCGGATCTGAATTTACTACACGAATCTGTCCATTCGACTTACATCCTTCTCCCAAATAGAGACCGAGACCGAACACAAAAAGATCTCTTCGGCTTATCTTCCCGATATCTTTAATTGCCATTTTTCGAATATCTCTAATTGACTCTTGTCGTAACTCAGCTCTACGCGCGCTGGCCGCGGCTCGAGCTTTACCAAACGCCAATACAGTTTCTTTGTTTGGTGTATAGGGTATTTCCGTAAGCCAGCCACTTAGCGTACTTTTCGAGAGACCTGTTTCAGATGAAATATATTTATAAGAGAAACCCCTCCTTCTCAAAATCATAGCTTTCTCTCGAATGGATAAGGTGTGCATACTTAGATTATATATCTGTACAGCATATATACGCCAGTTCGATATCCACTGTTGCTGTATTTTGGGTATTTTTTAAGTTAATGTGTATAGAATGTCACGCCTAACTCCCTATCTCGGTATTATCACAGTGCTTGCCATTGGTATTCTTATCGCAGTTTTTTCAGGCAGTACGACCATTGTGTATATTCCTGAAGCAGTTGTCATTCCGGACATATCGCCACTTTCTGTTACGGAAGTGGCAACTTCGACACAGACAGCTCCTGATCCTGTTACGAAAAAAAA
>JAZDHA010000036.1:0-10659 GCA_043806295.1 bacterium
GTCTCGCGACCAAACATCGAAACCATCACTTTTACCTTTCCTCGTTCCTCATCAATATCGCTTACTTTACCTTCAAGATCTTTGAACGGACCATCGGCTATGACGACTGGATCATCTTTCACCAAATCAATGCGGTGTCTCGGCACCTCCGCAGTCATCCGCTTCATAAGTGATGAGACCTCTGCTTCTCCCATCGGAACAGGAGTATTTCCGCTTCCTACAAAACCGGTCACGCGCGGTGTATTTCGCACAACAAACCAAGAATCATCATCAACAATCATCTTCACGAGAATATAGCCCGGATATATTTTTTCTTCTTCAATGACGCGCTTGCCGCCCTTTACGCGAATTTTTTTCTCGGTTGGAACGAGAACATCAAATATCTTTTCTTCCATACCGAGCGACTCAATTCGTTGTTTTAGATTGCGTTCAACGGCATTTTCATACCCGGCGTAAGTGTGAATGGTATACCATCGAGGGACCACATCAACCATGTTTGTATGGTCCCGTGCTTCCTCTTTCTTCGGTACTACCGGCGCAATATCTGCCATGTTCATTTCATTTTCTTCCATATAAAAATATTAGCCGCCAATAACACGACTTACAAAAGAACCAAACGCATAATCAAGCAATCCAACCATAAGTGCGATAATTGCCGCGATAAAAATAACCACAAAAGTGTGTGCAATTGCGGTGTGTCTCGTCGGCCAGACGATATGCGTAAACTCTTCACGAACATGCTTCAGATATGAGATTAGTGCATTCATAGCGATTTTGTTCTGTAAATAAAAAAGCCCCACGGGCTTTCATATCGACATCATAGTATGGTGCTTCGTGGGAGTCAAGAGCATAATAAAACCCCTCAAGGCCAAAGACCTGGAGGGGTGAGTTATTAACAAGAACAATGTTCTACAAGATCTTGAATCGCTCGTATATACAGTTCTTTTTCTTTGCGCTTGTATACCGAGATGTAGGACGGGTGATGAATCGCTGTGTAGCGTACACCATCATATTCCACGATTTTATAGTTGAAGACAGATGAATCTGCCACTACAGTCAAGCCAATCTGGTTCAATACGCACACCGACACTTGTTTGCCAAGAAGTAACACTACAGATGGCTTGATAGATGCAATTTCCGCTATAAATTTTGGGTAGTGTTCCAGACATTCTGCATTAGTTGGATATCTGAGTTTCCCCTGAGCATTTAACGGTGCCATCTTCACTAAATTTGTCCTATGGAATAGGACCGATGAACAGCGCGCCTCAATTTCTGCGATTATTTTCCCCGAGGTGGTAGTTGGAGAAAGAGGCATGAACACCTCTCCCTCCTTAACCGGCTTTTCTGACAAACCGACCCATAGTATATTGGCTCGTTGTTCTTCTTTTACATTTGACATGGTATTCACCTATTTAGGTTGAGGGTTGATGTGATGAATCGTTGTAGGACATCGTCAGATACTTCCGAAAAATTACCGCTTGCAAAATTAAACTTTCTTCGTCCGATATTTTGCGAGAGCAATTCTTGCGGGATCATGTCTGACACGATTCGTCCTTTTTGAACTATATCATGATAGAGTTCTGTTCCATGATAAGGACGAAATTGAAAGGCACTGGTGCGAAAGCGTGTGCTAGTTCGCAAAGATGTTTCTTTCAACCAGGAAGCGAGCTCGTAGGTCATTTCCATATCCGCTACCGTTTCAGATTCAAAGTCAAAGATGAAGTATCCTTTCACATTGATTCCGAATCGAAATAGCCGCCCAATTGTCCATTTGATGAAGTCAACATCGGTGGTTTTACGTATTTTTTTGAGAATACGAGGAGACCCAGATTCAATTCCAATAAACACCTCGAAACATCCAGAATGTTTCAACGCAGACAAGTGCGCATCTTCTAATTTGCGGAAAGACAGCACATGAGCCATTGCTCGCCATACGATTGGTGTTTGTCCGAAGATTTTGACCGCTCGCTCGACACTCTCCGCATTTCGCAAAAACAGATCATCGAGAACTCGCATCGCATTGATTGTACTGTCCTGCTCGCGCAACATTTGTATCTCATTTTCAACGCTAAGTGCATTTCTCTCACGAATTGGTGTTTCCATGTTAAGAGATCTAGCGGCGGCACAAAAGGCACAGTTGTGTATACAGCCGCGACTCGTCACAATACATGTCTCATTTAATCCTGAAACAGGGTGCGCAATCTGATTGGTGAAGAATGAACGATCGAGTGACAGATTCGAGATGTCAGTCGGAAAATATGGTGACATTGCTGTCACCGTGATGACCCTGTTTTTGTCGTCGTGGTAGATAACATCCAGCGACTTTCCTTGAACGATTGCGCTCACTACAAAATCTCCTTCTCCGAGAACAATGTCAACTGGGGAAATTGTGTTCCATGAGAGTATGGTTTTGTAGATACTTTTAGTAGGCAATCCTCCGATAATAAATCGGGTTCCCTCCACCGATTCAACAATTTCGCGCACGAGACGCATGTTGGTGGTGAAAATGTTAAGTGCTACATAGCTTGGCCGCTTTCCGCGAATGATTGCCAAGATGCTGTCCACAGAAATGTGGTCGTTAACAGCATCTATCAATTCAACAGTAATGCCGTTACTCAACAAGTCTGTGGCAATATAACACTAGACCAAGTGGTGGCAATGAGTCCTTGTCGTCTTCCGTGACCGAATCGTGGAATAGCGGCGAATTGATAATCAGAACATCAAGCGATTTGCTTTCCTGTGCCATTTGGCACCTCCTTTCTTTTTACATTAAAGAACATAGCAGTATTGCCATTCTGTACTAATTAAACAACACTATTTCATTTTACGCAATCACTCATCCTAACGAATTTCGTAAGTGATTGAGACGGAAGCACTGTAGGTATTTTCACCAACAGGAACGCTAGGTGTAACTGCTTTCTCAGAAGCCCCACCACCGAGACCATACGCCATCATCGAATAGCCATAATTGCCAGAGGATTCGCTGAAATTAACAATCTTGCCGAGACGAACGCCGAGCTGTTTTGCGAGAAGTGAGGCCTGTGTCTTTGCTTTTGTTATTGCGTCAGCACGCGCGGCATCATAACCGGCAGTCGAATCATCGAGAGCGAAGGATGGACCATTTACATTCTGAACTTCCAGCTTTCCGAGACCACTCAACATGTCGCCAACCTTGGTGAGATCGCGCATCGTAATCTGAATTGTCTCAGAGACCTGGTAGCCAGTTATTTTTGGTGTACCACTATAAGCTGGACAAAACATTCCTGGCTGGCACGGATTTGGATATGAATATTGCGGACTAATGTTATATGAGAGCGTCTTTATATCTTTTTCAGCGATTCCCTGCTCTTTTATGAAATCAAGAGCGGCATTCGCCTGCTTGGTGGTGGCGGACTGCGCATCCGATACAGTCGCTTTTATGTTATCGACAGTGAAAGAAATTCTTGCAACATCCGGCGGAAGAGTTGCCTGACCATCACCTTGTACTGTTATTGTGTCAGTTGCAGGGTTTGCCGAACGATTAATATTCCCAAGTGTATTCATCGTTTGTGATAGCAAAAAGAGTGCGAGAACAACAAACACACCTACAAATGCGATACGCATACCTTTGATATCAAACAGGTTATTGAAAAAGTCGTTGTTCATAATAAATATAGTTAATTATTAATTGCCAAAATTGTAACATTTATCATTGTCCTTGTAGAGTCGACAGAAGATTGCTGAGTGCCATGTGAGCAGGAAGTGTTGAGACATCAAGGTTTGGATTTGTCCAATCGACACCTTTATCAATCGCATCAAAACGCAATACATCGGTACCGCGAGCAAGATAATAAGCAGTGTCTATAACACCCTCAAATCGTTCTATAGTAACGATTGTAAAACGATGTGTCCCAATTATTGTGGAAGAAAAAGAAGTTGCGCTCACCGGCACTCCAGAGGCGCCACCGATAGCTGTCCGTTGAATTGTTGCGAGTGCGGTTGAAGATGCCGCAATTGCGTAGCGGCGAATGGCTATGTTCGCTGCTGTTTCGTCAACGGGCGGAACTGACATCTCATATGCGACAATGCTTGCGGCATCTGGTAACTCCGCAACAACAAAACCTGCTGGCACTGCAAAAGAGATTCCGATTTCTGACAGCGAAACATTTGGTGGTGGACAAGTTGGGAAAGTGCAGGAAAGACCTGTGCGTCCGACGGATGTACCATCCGGGCAAATTAATGCATCCATCGGACACGCAACTTGCTGTGTAGGATGTTCAATTGCGTTCCGATAAAAAAATCCGCCGATTCCTACAATAATGATAAGTAAAATGCCTAGAAATAGACCTTTCATACGCAAATGATAGCACAATCGCTTTGGGCGGCTATCGAGAATCGAACTCGAATTGAGAGCTCCACAAGCTCCAGTGTTAACCGTTACACCATAGCCGCCATGTTCTGTTTTTATAACATATAAACGAGGGTGCGGACAGAAAAAATCTTGTGCCCGGGAGAGGACTCGAACCTCCACGCCCTTACGGGCTTATCCACCTCAAGGATAAATGTCTACCAGTTTCAACACCCGGGCAGGTGTACGCACTATATTACACTACAACCTCTGCGTTTTCTTCTACCTGCTCCTCAACAATCGGAACTTCAACTTCAGGATCTTCTGCGACAACAGGAAGTGTCTCATCACTCTTCTGATTTAGCATTCGCGCATTGCGGAGTTGGCGGCGGACTGCTTTCGTTGCCTTCTCACGAATGAAGTAGAGTTTCGCACGGCGTACTTTTGATCGTTTGACGATTTCAATTGAATCAATCATTGGAGAATAGAGTGGAAATGTTTTTTCAACACCAACACCAGAAAGTATTGCACGAACGGTAAACGACGCACCTGCCTCAGTGCCGTGCTTAACTGAAAGAACGAGACCTTCGAAAACTTGTGTGCGAGCACTTTTAGTGATTTTTTCTTTTTTGTCAGTACCACGACCTTTTTTAATTTCAACAATATTTTGTATTACGCGCACAGTATCGCCAGAGCGAATTCCGAGTTTCGCGCGTCCTTCTGTATTGATCGTTGTTATTACCTTATCCATGTGTCGCGCACATTAGCATGCTTCCGGAAATTGAGCAAAAGCCGGAGCGAGATCCTTGGGAATGGAGGCCGTGATTGAAATGCGAGTTCCTGAAGGAAGCGGCAAACTAATTTCATAAGCATGAAGACCGAGACGGGAGATACCGAGCACCGGCTGGCGATTTGGAGCATATAGCTTGTCGCCAATAATTGGGTGGTGAATTGCTTTTAGGTGAACGCGAATCTGATGGGTCCTGCCTGTCTCTGGTTGTACTTTCAATAAGGCGTACTCGCCTGTTTCTCTACTTCCTTCGTCAGCACTTTCAGCAATAACTTCGTAGCGCGTGAGTGATTCGCGTAATCGACCTTTTGCTTTTGGCTGAGCGCTTCGGAGACGGAAATCCTTACGCGACCGACCAATATCAAAGTCAATAATTCCTTTTTTCTCTTTTGGTACACCATAAACAAATGCAAAATATGTTTTCTTCACCTCCCTATCATGAAAGGCCTTGCGCAGAAAATTATATGCCTTTTCATTTTTCGCAAACACCAAAACACCTGAAGTATCTCTATCAAGTCTGTGTACATAGGACCGTCCTATGTATATGTCGGGATATTTTTCTTTAAACCAATCTTCCGCGCTTTCTTCTTTCGTTCTTCCATCCGAGTGCGTAATGAGTCCCGCGGGCTTATTCACCGCAACAATGTTTTCGTCTTCATACAGAATCGGGAGACCTGTTTTCATAGAAACTGGTGATATTTACACGGAACTTGTTTACTTTTATTAATAATCTGGCTATACATTCCCTCCATCCATCCCATAATCTTCAAGTAAAGCACAGTATTATACACACTGATTGAAAAAGTGCCTAGTGGCAAGCTGTTTTTCTTATTCTGACTCGCCTTATTATGCTGCATCGATGTCTTGTGAAATTTTGTGCGTGGAATACCAGAAACCCTACTCCAATATTTTTCTGCCTTAATAGAATCGAGATGCGGATGCAATATAACATGACCTCTAAATTTTAGGTCTGGCACTTCACAAATTTCTTTAAAATAACGCATCATAATTTGAATACTGCGTGGATCGCTATTAGTGAAGTCAACTGTACCTCGGTTTGTTTTAGAACCTTCGCCCCAATAAAGTGCAGTGCCTATAATAAACAAATCGTTTTTTGAGATATTTTCAATTTCGATAATCGCTTTTTCGAAAAATACTCTTCTTCTGGCTCGTTCGTTATTTAATCGAGCATTACGCCTACATTCAATTGACCCTACTGAGCGTCCGTGTTCGGATAACTTTTGCCTTTGTTTATAAGTGAGTTCAATGTCCTTTGTCCATAAACTTACACTACTTTTTGTAACACCGATACTGCGTGCAATTTCATTCATTGAATACCCTTGTTTCCGCAAGGTGCGTGCTTGATCTTTTTCAACTTTTTTCATGCTGTACCTATGAGCGATACATATAGTATATATCATACCATGATATTTGGACATGGCATATTGTACGAGTTGTGGATACACTAGAGATTCGGGCGGTTAGCTCAGTTGGTAGAGCGCCTCGCTTACACCGATGATGTCGCAGGTTCGAGTCCTGCACCGCCCACAGCTGGCCCACGCGAGCGCCTTAAGCCGTGGTGGCGGAACTTGGTATACGCGTGCGCCTCAGAAGCGCATCTCGCAAGAGTTGGGAGTTCGAATCTCCCCCACGGCACTACAATGAGTATTTTGTGCCGTGCACTTCGAAGCTCGATTTCTTAATCGAGCGAAGTAGTGCCTCCAGCAGGAATCGGACCTACATCAGCGGCTTAGAAGTCCGCGGTTCTATCCATTGAACTATGGAGGCGACACTAGTTTACAGTATCGCACATTACTCTCATTGCGAAGGATCTGCAAAACGATATGTGCCGGTCTCATATTTTGCTTTTTCTGCCGCACGATTTGCGAAGATGATTTCAATAGTATCAAGTGAAGAATGATTGAAAACAGATGGCGAACTTGTGGCTGTAGTTCCTATAACACCGCCTCTTGCAACTGTTTGAAAGGCCCATACATTCCAGATAATAATACTCGCCAATGTTATCGCTGATAGTGTCAGTAACACCAGCCAGTCACGGACAGGATTTATTGCTCCGTAACGCAGATGTTTTAAAAAGGATTCAGCTAAAGATGCTATGTTCATGGTGTACTTGTTGCTGATTTTGAATTCACAGAACCAACGACCAGTCCTAGATTTGCTGTCCAGCTGTTCTTTTCATTTTGCCCCATTGAAAGTGTAGAGAATGAAAGATCATAAGGAGAATATTCGATCGCGCCAATCGTATGCATCACAGCATCAAAAGTTCCATTTACAGTAATTGAAAGAATCAATGTCGGCCGAGAACCATCGGTGCCTGTAGAAACAGAAAGAACATTCACCGTAGTTCCTTGTTCTCGTCCTTGCGTCTCAAGATTATCAATAAAAGTAACTACGCCTGTTTTCGGAACGAAATAACTCTGAACGATGGCCTCGTCTCCTTTAATTTCAGTAATCGTTGCGCGTGCAGATGCAATGCGTTTTGCAGTTTCTGTCTTTGTTTCAATCTGACTTTGAAAGTCAACTACAAAAGCACTTTTTTCTGCAATAGCAGCATACCAGAAACTATATCCAATTAGAGTGGCTACGCATGCAACTATTGTAGTTATGAAATGGATAAGATGTGACTTCATAATGCAAGAATTATTGTGATAGTGAACGAGATATCAGAATCCTTCGCATAAGAAGAAACCGGCAAATCAGCAGAAAGAGCAAATGATGCGTTTTGGATTGCGAGCTGGTAATTGCGCAACGAGTCCCGCGTTGCAGCTTTGCCAGATACAATAAGTTTACCGGAATCTTTTTTTACGGGAGGAGAGTATGCGAAATTTGAAATTGTAATTCCTGGACGCGGAATAGTGAGCATTCCGCGAATTACTTCGCTAACAGATGGCATATCATCAAGCGCTTCTAAAAGCGTTACATTTCTAGAAAGGGTTGCTAATTGCCCAGAAAGTATTGCCTCATCAGAAGAAGAGACAGTCGATTCAATACTAGAAAGTTGTGCTTTTTTTGAACGAGTACTTTCCGTAAGAAATATATAGGTCGGAAGAAGCAGAACAGCTGCTGATAGTGTAAGTATGATGAGAAATATAAAAATGACGACACAGAGACGCAGAAAATAATCTCGGCGAATAGTACGACATCGTTCTTGCGGAAGCAAATTAATGAGTTCGCTATTCATATGGTTGTGTATGATCATACAACGCAAGACCAATTGCAGTTGCGTAAGCGAGCGATTCTGTGTAATCGAGAGATGGAACCCAAGTATTGCGTGGAGCCAAGTTAGTGAATACATCACCAGCAACAACTGGAATTTTTAGTGCATTTTCAAGATACTCTGAAAGCCCGCGGACCGACGCATTACCACCGGCAAGAATAGCGTGTGATACCGTCTCATGTTCGTGTTTAAGTGATTCCTTTTCTTGCCAATAATCTAGGCGACGAGATATCTCATCACGAATTGCAGAAACCGTAGAAAGCATCGCGGCGATATAGTCCTCGTTTCCAGACGAAGGGATAATACCTCTTTCCGCTTTCACTTTACGCGCCTCTGCTTCCGTAACGCCAAAATGTTTTTGCACAGCAAGAGTGAGTGCGTGACCCCCAATACCAATTGTTGCCGCAAATCTAGGTATACGCCCTTCTACAACAACCACTTTTGTCGTCGTTTTACCAATATCAATGATTAGAATAGTGGATGTGTCTCCTCGAGGAATTAGAGCTCGCGCCATTGCAAATGTCTCTTCTTCAAGAGCATGAACTTTTATATGTGCTTGATCAAATACAGAGAGTGTATCTTCAATAATTCGTCGTGCAAAACCAATCCCAGCAACACGAGTATTACCATGTTCTTTACATCCAACTTTTACAATATCAAACACCGTTTCTTGTGGCGGCAGGGGTACTAATTCATCAAGATGTTGTTCAACTCCAATACGCCACTCAGTCGAAGTGGTGCCTGGAACAATCGTCTCAAAAAGAAACGATTTTGGTTCGGGTAATGCTACATTAGCGTCAAAAATGCCGTCTGTTGATGTTGCTGTGATAAGTGCTTCGGTAATTGCTGTCCTATCGATAATTTCGCCATCAGTATATACACCTAAAGACAGCCGAGATTGGGAATAGCTACCAAGAATAAGACCGTGCGAACTTTCGATAAGACGCACTACTTTTACTCCACTGGTAGAAAGATCAATACCAGAAAGAGGCAGTGCAATATATCGTGGAGGTGCAAAAGCTGCGCGCAGTCGCTCTGCAGAAAAGAAGGACATACCTATAGAGTATAGCGCGGTAATGAAACTGTTAAGTACTAATGTGCACTTGTTCCTGGTGGTACTTCCCTATCTGGAGTTAGAAATGCAAATGATTCACCTTCGCCAACTGCAAAAAGCATTCCGTTTGATTCAAACCCACGAATTGTACGCGGTTCCAAATTTGTCACGAAAGCAAGTTGCCGGCCGACAAGCGATTCGGGTTCTGTAACATACTCAGCTATTCCGGAAATAATTTGACGCGGTCCTGATTCTTCACCAAAATCAATCGTGAGTCGCAAGAGTTTCTCTGTCTCAGGAACGCGTTCAGCAGAACGAACTGTTCCAACCTTAACTTCTATCTTTTTAAAATCCTCAATCGAAATCATATGCAGGTATAAGGGACAAGGTTTAAGGTTTAAATAAATGCGTAAGAATTTATCTTACCACTTACACCTTATCACTTACCCCTAGATAAATAGCTTGTAAGAATGATGGCTGCAGCAGATGCATCTATTTTTGTGTGTTGTTTTTTAGCTCGTGATTTCATTTGTTTTTCCGGCGAACGGCGTGCTTCGGCGCTAGTAAATACTTCCGATTCATATTGCACCGAAATACCGGCCATTTCTGCGATCCGTTCTCCGAGGACCTTGGCATCGCGTGCTATTAGATTTTCCCCTCCTTCTAAATTTCGCGACTCTCCGATTATCACCGCACCTATATTTTCTTTCGCGATAAGCATGCATATTTCATCAGAAAGATGCGGAGTATTTGAAATGATGGCATAAGGAAAACCCATCGTGCCATTTTCATCAGAAAGCGCGAGGCCAATTTTTGAACTCCCATAATCCACTCCAAGGTATCGCATAGCATTAAGTGTGTGGTATGATGTAAACATATGCAAGCATACACACCATTTTATTCTCCGTTCACTCCGGAACTTTTAAGTATATTTGTTCCTATTATCCTAGTAGTAGTACTTTGGACTGTTATCTTGAAGGGGTATGCGCTTTGGAATGCAGCACGCAATAGTCAAAAGAAGTGGTTCATCGCACTACTCATTATTAACACTCTTGGTGTCCTTGAGATCGTGTACCTAATCTGGTTCCGTCCAAAGTCCTCTACTCAAACAAAAGAAGAAGAGTCCGCACCGGTGCACACATCATCACCGGTGCAATAGATATTGGAGGAGTCGCATAGTGGTCTAGTGCAGTGGACTTGAAATCCACCGTGCCGTAAGGCACCGTGAGTTCGAATCTCACCTCCTCCGC
>JAZDHA010000037.1:0-2466 GCA_043806295.1 bacterium
GAACGGGGTGCGAAGGTCATTCTTATTGGCCATATTGGTGAAAAGGGAACAGAGACACTCGCCCCAGTCGCAGAAGCACTTGGGAAGCTTATTCAAGGAGTTTCATTTTTTCCAGAAACCATCGGTCCAAGAGCGCGGAACGCAATTCGCGATCTTTCACCTGGAAATATTTTGGTACTTGAGAATCTTCGCCGCAACACAGGAGAGCAAGCGAATGATCGTTTGTTTGCAAAGGAACTTGCCTCGCTTGCAGATATTTTTGTTCAGGATTCTTTTGATTCGTGTCATCGTACACATGCCTCTATTGTCGGTGTTCCAAAGATTCTGCCTTCATACGCCGGATTTCTTCTTGAGGAAGAAGTCAGAGAACTTTCAAAAGCACTTTCGCCAAAACATCCAGCTCTCGCAGTAATTGGTGGAATGAAATTTATAACTAAAGAGGCGGTACTTGCTAAATTGTTCATGATCTATGATCGTGTATTCGTCGGTGGCGCGCTTGCAAATGACTTTCTTAAAGCATCTGGAAAGGAAGTTGGGAAATCACTCGTTTCAAATATCGATACAGATGTAATTAAAAATGCTTTATCTAATCCAAGGATCGTTTTGCCATTTGACTCTGTTGTAGTGAATGAAATGATTGTCGACCATGGTCTTGGCACGACTGCGATTCTTGCTGATCTAGTAAAAAAAGCGAAAACAATTGTTTGGAATGGGCCTCTTGGAAATTATGAAAACGGATTTACGCAAGCAACTGACGCATTCACACGCGCCGTCGCGGATTCCAGCGCGTATTCGGTAGTTGGCGGCGGCGACACAGTCGCCGCCATAGAAAATCTTGGTCTCCTCCCACATTTCTCATTCGTCTCCACCGGCGGCGGAGCTATGTTGGAATTCCTCGCACACGGCACCCTTCCAGGCATTGATGCCTTACTTTAATTTCGCGCGGATGGCGGCAGCGATTGATGCGGCATCGCTGGAAGTGTAATCGTTTTGCGGCCAAAACGAAAACTCACCTCGAGCGTGGCGAGGAATAATGTGGAAATGGAGATGACTCACAATTTGTCCGGCTGCTTCTCCATGATTTGAATTGATATGCACACCGTGTGCATTAACAGCATCGCGAACTGCTGGCGATATTTTTCGTATTGTGCGCATTACTGCAGCAAGGGTCTCCTCTTCTATATCAAATATGTTCTCTGCATGTTTCTTTGGAACCACTAGGGTGTGACCAGGTGTTATGGGTTTCACATCTAGAAAAGCGAGAGTGTCATCGTCTTCATATACGATTTCGGCTGGAATCTCGCGCCGAACGATTTTCATAAAAATAGTGTCTTTCATACGGCAAGTATACAATAGGTCTCAATGTTTCCACTTCATGATTCACTTGACGAGATAATTCGCGAAGAACTGTCTGAATACGATGACCTCACTGCCGCGCTTCTTGCGCGGCGCGGTATTCTGACCAAAGAAAATGCTGAAATATTTTTAAATCCCTCATACGACGAACATCTCCATGATCCACTTTTGATGCAGGATATGTCCCTCGCAGCCAAACGGCTCGGGATGGCAATTCAATCTGGAGAAAGAATTGCCATTTGGAGCGATTATGACTGCGACGGAATCCCGGGTGCCGTTCTTTTGCATGATTTTTTGGAAAAAACCTGCCTGCCGGTAGGCAGGGCGGGTGCAAATTTTGAAGTGTATATCCCACACAGACATGATGAAGGGTATGGTATGAATACCGATGGTATAGAGATGCTTGCGAAAAATGAAGTGAAATTAATCATTACAGTTGATTCTGGAACTACGGATATTGAGCCAGTCGCGCGCGCGAAAGAGTTGGGTATGGAAGTGATTATAACTGATCATCATCTACCAAATGGCAACCTGCCCGATGCTTTTGCCATCGTAAACCCGAACGCGCGAGCAAATGAAACATATCCATTTAGAGATCTATGCGGAGCGGCTGTGGCGTGGAAGCTGGTATGTGCTGTCCTTTCTATTGAACCTAAAATAAGAGAAAAAGTGCCTGTCGGATGGGAAAAGTGGCTTCTAGATATGGTCGGGCTCGCGACTATTGCCGACATGGTCCCTCTCACAGGCGAGAATCGCGTGCTCGCGACATATGGGCTGAAGGTACTACGCAAGTCATCACGCATCGGCCTGCAGAAACTCCTTCGGGGAATACGAGTTGATCAGCGTGCGCTGACCGAAGACGATATCGGATTTATGATTGCACCACGAGTAAATGCCGCGAGTAGGATGGGCAACGCACGAGATGCTTTTGTACTTTTCACTACCACTGATGAAAATGAAGCCGATGAACTTACAAAAAAATTGGAGAAAGCAAATAGAACAAGAAAAGCAGAAGCGGGTGCTATTACCCGTGCCGTGCGCTCTCGTCTGCGAGAGCGTGGTGAGGTACGAACCATTATTGCACTCGGTGATCCGGAGTGGCGGCCAGCA